>NZ_CAWQGX010000012.1:0-48695 GCF_963894685.1 Proteus sp. G3927
AAGGCTTGTAGACGTTTCATATTACCTATTATACTTTGGTCTATGAAAAATGAAACTAATATTCGCCGTGGCAGACATTGTGTATTCATGATACACGTCCATTTGGTCTTTGTCACAAAATACCGGCGAAAAATATTTGATCAGGATGCCATTGAAAAATTGCGAGGCTACTTTGCCAGTGTTTGTGCTGACTTTGATGTTGAACTGGTTGAAATGGATGGGGAACGGGATCACGTTCATTGACTGATTAATTACCCGTCAAAACTGGCGATATCTAATCTGGTTAACAGCCTTAAAGGGGTATCGAGTCGATTACTTCGACGTGATCGTCCTGATATTGCCCAACGTTATTACTACAAGGGGGTTCTTTGGTCGCCGAGTTATTTCGCGGGGAGTTGTGGTGGCGCACCAATATCCATTATCCACCAGTACATTGAGCAACAGGAAACACCGAGTTAGTTAAAAAACCGCGCCTTATATCCCCGACCAGAAGGACGGGGTTTTACGGTGCTTTGGATAAGCTGATTTACAGCTGACCCTCTTTTTTGCGGATCAAATAACGATAAGGTGTTGCTTGCGTCTCTTGCTGTAATAGGTCATGTTCCATAAAACGACAAAAACCGGGAATATCACGCACTGTCGCCGGATCATCAGCAATCACCAACAGTGTTTCCCCCTGAGCCATATTTCTTATGGTTTTACGCACTAACATAACAGGCTCAGGACAACGTAGTCCTAAGGTATCTAATGTTTTTGTCGCATCATCAAATTGGGCATTCATTGTATTAACCATTTTTTCGCACTAACAGATAGCACTATTATATCTCGCTTTGCCTCGCACATCACGGCACATTCATCAACTTCACGTTGAGTTATCGCCGATCTTTGCTTTTGTTGCGCAACAAGAGTATGATGCGCATCCTCTCCTGATGAGAGAAAATCATACGTTTTATTGGGTTCCCTCACCCCAATCACTAAAAAGGTACAATTTATGTATAGGTTTACCTCCCGCCAAAAAGCGGCGGCGCTATTATGGCTTTCGTTATTTCATATATTGATAATTACTTCTAGTAACTATCTTGTTCAATTGCCTATTTCTATTTTTGGCTTCCATACCACATGGGGTGCATTTACTTTTCCATTTATTTTCTTAGCGACAGATTTAACTGTTCGTATCTATGGAGCCCCTCTGGCAAGACGCATTATTACTGCCGTTATGATACCGGCATTAGCTATTTCCTACCTAATATCAACACTCTTTTTCCAAGGAAGTTGGCAAGGTTTTGCCTCACTCAATGATTTTAATATCATGGTGGCAAGAATAGCGACAGCAAGCTTTATGGCGTATGTGTTAGGGCAAATTATGGATGTTTCTGTCTTTAATCGTTTAAGACAACAACAAAAATGGTGGGTTGCACCAAGTGCAGCGATGTTTTTTGGTAATTTCTTAGATACTGTTGCCTTCTTTTTTATTGCCTTTTATCGCAGTACAGATGCGTTTATGGCGGCAAATTGGGTCGAAATAGCGCTTGTGGATTACACTTTTAAATTGACGATTTGTATGCTGTTTTTCTTACCGGCCTATGGCGTATTATTGAACTTTATTTTGCGCTACTTTTTTGCACAAGAAAATCAACAACAAAGCTATGCTCAAATCCGTCCTTAGCTGATTGACTCCCCCAATAAGGCTTTATTCTTTGCACAATAAAGCCTTAGCTTACTTTTACCAATACCTTGATCTACCGGCAATAAATACCATTATTTAGCATAATAAGTGAAGACACCGCACTACTATTGATGAATGATAAAGAGTAAGACTTTTATTGCCTAGCAATACAAAAATTAACCCGTTTCAATATAATATTTTTATTATCAATTAAACTATTAAAGTATTCTGGATCATCTCAGCTTTTTTCCATCTCGGTTAAGATGATATTCCCCGCCATAAAGATTTTTTACTCTTTTGAAGATAGTAGGAGTCTATTATGTTAAAAGTTATTCAATCCCCAACGAAGTATATCCAAGGGCCTGATGCGTTATATCATATTGGGAAATATACAAAACCTTTGGGTGAGAGAGCATTGATTATCGCTGATAAGTTTGTCATGGATCTGGCTGGCAGTATCGTCAAAGACAGCATGACACAGTATGAAGTCAATGGACACTTTGAACAGTTTCACGGTGAATGTACACATAAAGAGATTGACCGCTTAGTTGAGATAGCCAAACAACAAGCCGCTCTTGTTATCATTGGTGTTGGGGGAGGAAAAACCCTTGATACCGCCAAAGCCGTCGCCTATAAATGCCAGTTGCCTGTGGTGATCTCTCCGACTATCGCATCAACCGATGCCCCTACTAGCGCACTTTCTGTTATTTATACAGAACTAGGCGCATTTGATAGCTATCTTTTCTACCCGAAAAATCCTGATATCGTTGTTATGGATACCAATGTAATTGCCTCAGCACCACCACGTTTATTAGTGGCAGGGATGGGAGATGCCTTAGCGACCTATTTTGAAGCAAGAGCCTGTAGTCGAGCACAAAAGCAAACAATGGCTGGAGGTAAAACCACCCTTGCAGCACTGGCATTAGCAGAGCTTTGTTATCACACCCTACTTGAAGATGGCTATAAAGCCAAACTGGCCGTCAGCCGTAGTGTGTGTACTACTGCGGTTGAAAATATTATCGAAGCAAATACCTTTTTAAGCGGTATTGGTTTTGAAAGTGCCGGATTAGCCGCCGCACATGCAATACATAATGGTTTCACTGCATTAGAAGAGTGCCATGCAATGTATCACGGTGAAAAAGTCGCCTTTGGTACTCTAGTTCAACTAGTGCTAGAAAATAGCCCGTTAGAAGAGATCGAAGAAGTACTCGATTTCTGTGTTCAAGTTGGCTTACCTGTTACCTTAGAAGAATTAGGCGTACATGCTACAGGTGATGAATTAAATGAAAAAATCATGGCTGTCGCAGAATTAAGCTGTGCAGAAGGTGAAACAATTTACAATATGCCATTTGATGTTGATTCCGATAAAGTGTTTGCGGCGATTATGGCAGCAGACCAATTAGGGCGTGAGTGGTTATATTAAGGATTAATATTAATGGCGCCAACAGGGTGCTCTGTACCCTGTTGACTCACGATGTGATGTAAAGTAATAAAAAAGGGAATAAAAGGTCGACTTTTATTCCCAAATTGCTTGTTATTGTGATCAGTGACTACGTTATTGTTATCTCATTAATTTTTTCTACAATGCCCGAGCTAATAAGCTAATTGGGTGTTCACATTTTTTGGTTGTTGACATTTCTATTTGCCATTTACAGGTTTCGCAATCTGTAATAACTAAATCACAACCACTCTCTTCAATTTGACGGAATAATCCCGCCCCAATGCCTTGCGCAACATCGTAGTTTTCCGATTTAAAGCCATAAGTACCGGCAATACCACAACATTGTGAATCTAATACAATCACTTCTACCCCAGGAATACGTTTGATTAAATCAATGGAGTAAGCCGCCCACCCCATTTTTTCCATATGGCAAGGGGTATGATAAACCACTTTTAATGGGGTATGTTTTAATGGTAATTCACGCCCTTCTTCCAATAACCGATAAATATAACGTGTTGCTAATTCTATATTTTCCCGTACTTTTGAGGTATCGATATCTAGAATATGTTCATATTCATCACGAATAGTGAAAGTACAAGTAGAAGATGTAGCAACAACCGGAATGTTGTTCTCCACAATTTTTTCTGTCAGAGATTCAAGGTTTACGGTGGCTTGTTTTTTCGCTTGTTTCACAAAGCCGTTGGCAATTAATGCAACACCACAACATTTTTCACGTTTTAATAGTTGAACACCAATATCCATTTTATTGAATACTTTAACTAAATCTTTCCCTAATTGAGGGTGATTGTAGTTAGCATAGCAACCGTGGAAAAACGCAACTTGATCTTTAAAGCGTGCTTGCTCTTCAACCTGTTTTTTCATCCATGTTCTAAATGTACCAAAAGAGTATTTGGGTAATTCACGACGATGGTCGATTTTAAGCGCTTTATCCAAGATTTTACGTACTGGTTTTAATCCGGTAATAGTGTTAACAATCGGCGCCATTGGCGTAGAGAGCGTTCCCATTAAATCAGTATGACTTAAAATAGCATCACGAATTTTAGGTGTTTTAGGATTGTAGTTAAGTTTAGCACGGGAAATGATATCCCCTATTTTTACATCTGAAGGACATGCCACTTCACAACGTTTACAGTTAGTACAGTATTTCAGTGCTTCATCATAAAGCATGGGATCTTTTAAGCGTAAACGCTCACCATCAGGGCCTGCTTGTTTAGGCCCAGGATAGAGTGGATTGACCTTTGCCACAGGACAATAGGTTGTACAAACTGTACATTTAATGCAACTTTCAAAACTGGTATCTTGTAAACTCATAGTATTGCCTCCACAGCCGCAGATGTGGTGTGCTGCGATTTATCACTCTGTAATATTTGTTGAGCTGCATAGAGTGCACTTATCATGGAGACACCTGCACCACAGCCTTCGTTTAGAGGATCAAAACCACCTAAAAGCGCCCCCACCGCATAGACATTGTCTAACGCTTCACCATATTTTAACGGTCTTAATTGACTATCTGTATTAACACCAAATCGCATATAAGGCTGTTTGGCAAACACATTGACTTGTGTCCACTCATTACGCGGTAAACTTTCTAATAAATCTAATTCCATTAATGGCTCGTAAATACGATCAAATTCCGCAATTAAGCCATTATTGAAAAAACTGCCTGTGGCTAATACGACATGCTCGCTACGGATAGGGATATCAGTATGATTACGGGTATGAATACCGACAACCTTATTACCGACTAAATCAGCTTCTTCTGCGCGATCACCCGGCATGATCAAACCACCTGCTTGTTGAAAACGCAGTTTTAGTGCCTGATGTAGGCGAATACCTAATAATGAAGGCGGTAATGTCGGTAATAGACAAATTGGTTTACCCACACACTCTTGTAATAAATTAACTGGCGCTTCTTCATCTAGCCCGATACATGCAGGTAGTACAATCGCCTCAACACTATTATCTATGTGTTTAATTAATTCTTCTGCTAATGCTTGCGTGTTTTCAGGCTTATCTAAATAGCGCGCAATATTAATTGCTCTAAACTCACTTGGATTATCACGTAGTCTATCCAATAAAGGTAAATGAATGTGATAAGGAATGGCCTCAATACCTTGTTCATTTAAAGTACTACTTGCAAACTGAGGTTGAAAATCCAAGAATCCCTCAATCCCCACCACCGCTATTTTTTTCCATGGGAATGGTTGATTAACGCTATAAGTCGGCACGCGCTGTGGGCTCATCCAACTCATGCGAGAACGTCCAACCGGGGTAATACGGTAATGGTTTTCATCACCGTTACCTTTATAGTCTAAATTTCTCGTTGTTGATAACAGCGTTTGCGCTTGCTCTATCAATTGAGTGACATTTGCTTCACCAATACGACTATATGGGTGCTCTGGTGCTTGTTGTGCCAGTGTTGATAATGCTTGTTTCGGATGAGAAACTGGCGTGCCATCAGGAAGATGCGTTAATAAATCCAGTGATCCAGATGAAAAATGTAACGCACTTTGTCCATTACTGATAATGGCGCAAGATTTGCCCGCTTCAGCAAGGCGGATCCCCGCAGTCAGTCCCGCTAATCCGCTTCCTATAATGATAACGTCAAATTTCATCATCGGCCTCCACTGAAGCTGTTTTATCAATCATATCGGCATCTAAGCCACATAAACCTTGGTACACCCAACTGGTAAACTCACTTTCACGTAACGCATTACCCCATGCGATAGGACGAATACCTTTCCAACGTTCATTTAGAAAATGGGCAAGTTGTTGTTCGGAGCCATGAGGCGTTGTGACTTGTAAACGATTTAATAATCCTGCTGCGCGACAAGCACATAACTCACCTTGGCAAGTTCCCATTCCCACACGAGTACGACGGCGTAAATCAAGCAAATTATTCACGGTTAAAGAATTCACTGCATAACGAACTTCACCGGCCGTGACCGCTTCACATTCACACACTAAGCTTTTATCAATACGCTCATTACTCAATAGTTTATTGGCTAAATCGCCATGGCGATAAACCGCTGAGCCTCGAATTGGCGCCGGTAACGACACCACACTACGCAATGCTTGCTCTGCCGATTGGCGAGAGCCAGGTAGTGGCTCTTCAGCCGTGGTACATTTTGCTGAAATATTTAATTTCTCACAGATCTTGTTTGTGGCCCATTCAGCCATTAATCGGTAAGTCATTAATTTACCACCGGTTATGGTGATAAAGCCCTCGAGTCCATCCCGTTGTGCGTGGTCAAGTAATACAATACCGCGGCTCACATTACGACCAGAAGGATCATCGTCGCTAGCCACTAAAGGACGTACACCGGCATAAGCACGTAAAATACGAGTTTGAGCCAGTTTAGGTGCCAGCATTGAACCTTCGCGGATCAGGATATCAACCTCTTCAGGGGTGACATACATATTGTCGATTTCATCATAAGGAACGCGAGTTGAGGTGGTTCCTATTAATGAGATGGTATCGCCAGGCACTAAAATATCGGCATCCGCAGGCTTACGACAGCGGTTGATCACCATATTATTAATACGGTGTCCTAAAATCAGTAATGCCCCTTTTGCTGGGAACATGCGGACTTTTAAATCACCATATTCTGCAATTTTTTGTCCCCATATTCCTCCCGCATTGGCCACTATTTGTGCGCGGATCTCATACATATTTTTAGATTGATGATCATAAACACGTACACCTTTCACACGGTCGCCTTCACGGATCAAGCCCATCACTTCATGATAAGTGAGTACTTGCGCGCCATGTTCACGTGCATCTAACATATTGGCCGCCGTTAAGCGGAAAGGATCAACCGTACCATCAGGTACTTTAACCGCACCAATAAGATTAGGATTCACCGAAGGCTCTAAGCGAATAGCTTCTTCAGGTGAAATGGCTTGAGCATCAATACCTGCCGCTTGGCAAGATTGAATAAAGGTTTGTTGGAATTCTAACGAATCTTCAGGGAGAGTAATAAAAAGGCCATCCGTTTTTTCAACACAATGACGAGCGACCCGTTTTAAGATCATGTTTTCTTCTATACACTCACGCGCTGATTCCGGATCGGTCACTGCATAGCGTGCGCCACTATGTAATAAACCATGGTTTCGACCGGTTGCACCGGTTGCGATATCGTGTCTTTCCAGTAGGATACAGCGTAATCCACGACGAGCACAGTCTCTTGCCATGCCTGCCCCCGTAGCTCCACCGCCGATAATAATGACATCTGTTTCTGTCACTGGTGAACCGCTCATCATAGAGATGCCCTCTCACATTACATTCAGCAAACGCTTAATTATTCTTTAACGTTAATTATAGTGTATAAGATACACAAAAAATGTGGTTAATGTTTGATAATGAGCAAAAACGAAAGAGAAACGCTCATGAGTGAAAAATTAAAACGACATATGTGATACTAATCACAAATTATTTACCAGAAAGTGTTTCATAAAGTTAACATATCACTCAAAATTACACATCTTGAAAAATTATTCGACAACTGAGTATTACTTCACAGTAAATTTGCTTCAACAAGTTTACTATTACGTTCGTTAAAGAAAATTTTTTGATTACTTTGTTGTTCGTTTTGTCATTGTTTAATATCAACATATTAAAATAAAAGCCATCGGAGGCTAATATGTTAAGTCTGTTTAGACCTGCGCCGCATAAAGCGCGTCTGCCAAAGGAACAGATAGATCCTGTCTATCGCCGTTTACGTTGGCAAATCTTTATGGGGATTTTCTTTGGTTACGCTGCTTATTATTTAGTAAGGAAAAACTTCGCTTTAGCAATGCCTTACCTCGTAGAAGAGGGATTCTCTAAAGGGGATCTGGGTTTTGCTTTATCAGGGATCTCGATTGCTTACGGTTTCTCTAAGTTTATCATGGGGTCATTCTCTGACCGTGCTAACCCGCGTTACTTCTTACCCGCAGGTCTTATTCTTGCATCCATTGTGATGTTAATTATGGGCTTTGTGCCATGGGCAACTTCGAGCATTATGATCATGTTCGTGTTGTTGTTCCTGTGTGGTTGGTTCCAAGGTATGGGTTGGCCTCCTTGTGGACGTACCATGGTTCACTGGTGGTCACAAAAAGAGCGTGGCGGTATCGTCTCTATTTGGAACTGTGCTCATAACGTCGGTGGTGGTTTACCGCCATTGCTGTTCCTATTAGGTATGGCATGGTTTAACGACTGGAAAGCAGCATTATATATGCCAGCATTCGCGGCTATTTTAGTAGCGATGATTGCGTTTGCATTAATGCGCGATACACCACAATCTTGTGGTCTACCTCCTATCGAAGAATATAAAAACGATTATCCACCTGATTATAAAGAAACAGACGAACAAGAACTGACAGCAAAAGAAATCTTTATGAAGTATGTTTTCCCTAACAAACTTCTGTGGATGATTGCAATTGCTAACGTATTTGTTTACTTACTTCGTTACGGCGTATTGGACTGGTCTCCGACTTATCTTCGCGAAGTCAAAGATTTCGCTATGGATAAATCCTCATGGGCATACTTCTTATATGAATACGCAGGTATTCCGGGCACACTGCTGTGTGGTTGGATGTCAGACAAAGTGTTCAAAGGTAACCGTGGTGCAACTGGGGTATTCTTTATGACCTTAGTAACCATTGCCACTATCGTATTCTGGATGAACCCAGCAGGTAACCCGAATGTTGATATGGCATGTATGTTAATCATTGGTTTCTTAATCTACGGTCCTGTTATGCTAATTGGTCTGCACGCCCTTGAATTAGCACCGAAAAAAGCTGCGGGTACCGCTGCGGGCTTCACCGGTCTATTCGGTTACTTAGGGGGTTCTGTTGCGGCAAGTGCTATCGTAGGTTACACCGTTGACTACTTCGGTTGGGACGGTGGCTTTATGGTCATGATCGGCGGTAGTGCATTATCTGTTGTGTTATTACTTATCGTGATGATAAATGAAACCAAACACAAACGTGAAATGTCACAGAAGTATGAATAATCATTAACTGATTATTTATGAAATTGATTAAATCTCATCTCTAAAAATCAAGCCACATCAACTTTCTGATGTGGCTTTTTTATTGCCAACTGTACATAGCTTTATTGTACGAAAATGAAAATGGAGCAACTTTATGAGTACACCTTTCAAACTGAAACCGTTAGTGGCGGGCGTTCTTTTAACTCTATCTTTAAGTACAATCGCACAAGCAGCAAGCGATAAAGTAGTGATTGCCCATCGTGGTGCCAGCGGTTATTTACCTGAACACACCTTACCTGCCAAAGCACTCGCCTATGCACAAGGTGCCGATTATCTAGAACAAGATCTGGTGATGACAAAAGATAACCAACTGGTTGTCTTGCATGATCACTATCTCGATCGTGTCACCGATGTTGCTGAACGCTATCCAGACAGAGCAAGAAAAGATGGCCGTTACTATGCTATCGATTTTACTCTTGATGAGATCAAAGGGCTGAAATTTACCGAAGGTTTCGATATTGTTAACGGTAAAAAAGTCCAAAGTTATCCAAATCGTTTCCCAATGGGAAAATCCGATTTTCGTATCCACACTTTCCAAGAAGAGATTGAGTTTATCCAAGGCTTAAACAAATCAACAGGACAAGATATTGGTATTTATCCTGAGATCAAAGCACCTTGGTTTCATGAACAAGAAGGGAAAGACATTACTAAAAAAGTTCTCGAAGTCTTAAAACAGTATGGCTATACCCAAAAGAGCGATAATGTTTATCTACAATCCTTTGATCCTAACGATCTAAAACGCATTAAAACAGAATTGATGCCACAAATGGGGATGGATTTAAAACTGGTTCAGTTAATCGCTTATACCGATTGGAATGAGACATATGAAAAACAACCAGATGGTACATGGACAAACTACAGTTATGACTGGATGTTTAAACCTGGCGCCATGAAAGAAATTGCGACTTATGCTGATGGCATTGGCCCTGATTATCATATGTTAGTAGAAGAAGACTCAACACCAGATAAAATCACCTTAACCGGTATGGCCGCCGATGCTCATGCCAACAAGTTAACCATTCATCCATTTACGGTACGAGTGGATAAACTACCTAAATATGCCAAAGATGGCGATCAGCTTTATGACATTATTTATAACCAAGCGGGTGCCGAAGGGGTATTTACTGATTTCCCTGATTTAGGGGTTAAGTTCTTACAAAAACAAGCTAAATAACCTTTATTTCTGTTATCCTGCTCTTATCAATAAAGGGCAGGATAATTTCCCTTGAGTTGCTCTGCTACTCTCACCGTGTCTCATAGTGAAAATCGCTCCGATTATCCATACGCTTTACTCGTTTGTTATCACAGTATATTGTGTTTTAGGCTAATTTTATGCTCGTTTAAATGCTCGTTTACCAATTTTTCGTATTTTTCCATATTATTCATATTAAAAAAGAGAGCCTAAACTCTCTTTTTAATCTGATTAGCAAATAAATTATGCTCTATAAACAGGGAAGGCAATCACATCACTAATGCGCTCAACACCGAGTGCGAGCATAATCAGGCGATCAACGCCTAAAGCAACCCCAGAACATTCAGGTAATCCAGCTTCAAGCGCAGCTAAAAAACGCTCATCAATAGGCTGTTCAGGTAATCCCATGGCAACACGTTGACGATTATCACGTTCAAAACGAAGACGTTGCTCTTTAGCATCCGTTAATTCACGAAAACCATTTGCTAACTCAACACCTTTAAAATAGACCTCAAATCGCTCTGCAACACGATGATCTTCTGAGCTGATTTCAGCAAGGGAAGCTTGTGAAGCAGGAAAATGATAGATAAAGGTTGGTTTTTCAAGACCAATATGAGGCTCTACACCTGACACAAAAAGTAATTGCAGTAGCGTATCTCTATTTTCTTCTGTGTCAGCAATATTTGATAAATCAAGCTTTGCCGCAACCTCACGTAGCTTTTCTTTATCTGCAGATAAAGGGTCGATATCGAGATAGCGCAAAAAGGCTTGTTGATATGAGAGCGATTCAGACGCTTCACAATCAAGCACTTCTTGTAATAAATCATCGACTTCATTCATCAACCGGTACATATCAAAACAAGGTCGATACCATTCAAGCATCGTAAATTCCGGATTATGATATCTACCGGCTTCCTCGTTACGGAAGCAACGCCCCATTTGATAAATTGGCCCACTGTTCGCCGCTAATAGACGCTTCATATGGTATTCAGGACTGGTCATTAAATATAACTTTAGCCCTTGAGAAGCACCAGGCCCCACAAATTGGGTTTCAAATGGGCATAGATGAATATCGGTAACGGTAGCCTGACTCATCATCGGTGTTTCAACTTCTAAAACACCACGATCAGCGAAAAAACGCCTAATATTACTGACAATTTTCGCCTTTTTCAGTAAGTTGGCGATTGAGGCGCTTGGCTGCCAATCCGCGATTTCACTCATGAACGAAAAACTCCAACAGAAAACAAAGCGTGCAGTTTACTCGCATCCTCTTCAACAGACAAATTTCTTCCAGAAAAGATGTACCATATTTTCATTCCCACCAATTATATTGATTAAATATCGACAAACATATAAATACAATCAATACAATTCTACAAATCATCTACTTTTTTGCGTTTTTTCGTCACTAGCAATAGCACGTCTATCCCAAGCCAATAACGATAACAACTTTTTATGCCACTAATAGCGCAGCGGTGTATCAAAAATAAAAATTAGAATAATTCTCTTTCTCAATTAAGTTCAACAATAAACTCATATTTTTCTTATATAAAATAAGTCTATTTTTTATCAATTTTAAGCACTATTTAATATTTAGCGCCGTTAAGTTTGATGGCTATTATAATCTTTAAGAGATTTTATTAATATTTTATTAACAATTAATAAGACAAATCGATTTGTTTTAGATAAATAGTAAAAGTTTATTTTAACTATTTGTTTATATTTTTATTAAATTATATTAAAACAGCTTAAAGATAATTTATTTTACCTTAAAAATCAGTCAATAACAAAAAACCATTGTTCTTTGTAATTCAAATTATCTATACTTTAAAAACGAATTATTCATTGCTAACTTTATTTTTATTTTAGAATTAAATATTTTATTTTATGCTCAAGTTTATCTGGTTAATTATTAGTAAAACCGAGAATTCTTGGTGTAGATCACACTTTTTTTGTGAAATACGGGAAAACCATCATTCATATCAAATTTCCGTACCTTACATTTCGTTATACTAAAATTACAGTCAATGATAATAACGATGTTATCAAGCGTAGTCACAAGGCAGTGAAACATTTTCGTTACGGATAGCTTAAAAAAATAGCATTACTAAATTAATAATGTCAGTGAATTGAATTCTAGACAATTATTCCAATTTTCACTTGAACAATGGAGAAGCGCAGTGCAAACCTTTAATGCCGATATAGCGATAATCGGAGCCGGGGGCGCAGGCTTACGAGCAGCAATTGCTGCAGCGGAAGCAAATCCTCAACTGAAAATTGCTCTGATCTCAAAAGTTTACCCTATGCGTAGCCACACTGTGGCAGCAGAAGGCGGATCAGCAGCAGTGACTCAGGCTCACGACTCCTACGACTTTCACTTCAATGATACCGTTTCTGGCGGTGACTGGTTGTGTGAGCAGGATGTCGTTGATTACTTCGTTGAGCATTGTCCAACAGAGATGACTCAACTAGAACTCTGGGGCTGTCCTTGGAGCCGTAAAGAAGACGGGTCAGTCAACGTCCGACGTTTTGGTGGGATGAAAATCGAACGGACTTGGTTCGCCGCCGATAAAACCGGCTTCCACATGTTACACACCCTGTTCCAAACCTCTTTAAAATACCCACAAATTCAACGTTTCGATGAACATTTCGTTCTCGATATCCTTGTTGATGAAGGCCACGCTCGTGGTGTTGTTGCTATTAATATGATGGAAGGGACGAAAGTTCAAATTCGTGCTAATGCTGTCATTATGGCAACAGGTGGCGCAGGTCGCGTTTATCGCTTTAATACTAATGGCGGTATCGTTACAGGTGATGGTATGGGGATAGCCTTACGTCATGGCGTGCCACTGCGTGATATGGAATTTGTGCAATATCACCCAACTGGTTTACCGGGCTCAGGTATTCTGATGACCGAAGGTTGCCGTGGTGAAGGGGGTATTCTGGTCAATAAAGATGGTTACCGTTATCTACAAGATTATGGCCTAGGACCAGAAACACCATTAGGTAAACCCGAAAATAAATATATGGAATTAGGTCCTCGCGATAAAGTTTCTCAAGCATTCTGGCATGAGTGGCGCGCGGGTCGTACCATAAAAACTCACCGTGGTGATGTCGTGCATCTTGATTTACGTCATCTGGGTGCGAAAAAACTTCATGAACGTTTACCATTCATTTGTGAACTGGCAAAAGCGTATGTGGGTGTTGATCCTGTTAATGAACCTATTCCAGTTCGTCCAACTGCACACTACACCATGGGTGGTATCGAGACTAATCAGCGCACAGAAACACGTATTCAAGGTCTGTTTGCGGTGGGTGAGTGTTCATCTGTCGGCTTACATGGCGCTAACCGTTTAGGTTCTAACTCACTGGCTGAACTTGTAGTATTTGGTCGTCTTGCTGGGGAAGAAGCTGTTCGTCGTGCCCAAGAAGCAACCCCTGCTAACGCATCAGCATTAGATGCACAAACTCGTGACATCGAAGACAATCTGAAAAAACTGATGAACCAAAAAGGTTCTGAAAATTGGGCTCAGATCCGCGATGAAATGGGTGAAGCCATGGAAGAAGGTTGCGGTATCTATCGTACACCTGAATTAATGCAAAAAACCATTGATAAACTGACTGAACTAAAAGAACGTTTTAAACACGTAGAAATTAAAGATACCAGTAGCGTCTTTAATACTGATTTACTGTATAAAATTGAGCTTGGCTTTGGTTTAGATGTCGCTGAATGTATGGCGCATTCTGCAATCAATCGTAAAGAGTCTCGTGGTGCACACCAACGTCTTGACGAAGGTTGTACTGAGCGTGATGACGTGAACTTCCTTAAACACACTCTGGCATTCTATAACCCAGAAGGTGCACCGCGTTTAGAATATAGCGATGTGAAGATCACCAAATCTGCTCCTGCTAAACGTGTCTATGGTGGTGAAGCGACTGCACAAGACAAGCAGAATAAGGAGAAAGCGAATGGCTGATGACATGAAGCACGTTAAGATGGAAGTCATGCGCTATAACCCCGAAACGGATGATGCGCCTCATTTCGTCACTTATGATGTGCCTTACGATGAGCAAACCTCATTATTGGATGCATTGGGTTATATTAAAGATAACTTAGCGCCAGATCTGTCTTACCGTTGGTCTTGCCGTATGGCAATTTGTGGCTCTTGCGGCATGATGGTTAACCGAGTCCCAAAACTGGCTTGTAAAACCTTTATGCGTGATTACCCAAATGGGGTGAGAATAGAAGCGTTAGGTAACTTCCCTGTCGAGCGCGACCTTGTCGTCGATATGACTCACTTTATTGAAAGCTTAGAAGCGATTAAACCTTACATCTTAGGAAATGATCGCAAGCCTTCAGAAGGTCCAAATAAACAGACTCCTGCTCAAATGGCGAAATACCACCAATTCTCTGGTTGTATCAACTGTGGTTTATGCTATGCAGCATGTCCTCAGTTTGGTTTAAATCCTGAGTTTATTGGTCCTGCAGCGATTACGTTAGCACAACGTTACAATACCGATAGCCGTGACCACGGGGCTAAAGAGCGTATGCCTCAATTAAATGGTGAAAATGGCGTCTGGTCTTGTACTTTCGTGGGCTACTGCTCTGAAGTCTGTCCAAAACATGTGGATCCTGCTGCGGCTATTCAGCAGGGTAAAGCAGCCAGTGCGCAAGACTTTGTCATTGCCATGCTGAAACCACGTTAAGGAGGAAACAAGACATGACAACAAAACGTAAGCCTTATGTTCGTGGTATGCAGCCAAACTGGTGGACGAAACTCGGTTTCTATCGTTTCTACATCACCCGTGAAGGAACTTGTCTACCACAACTTTGGTTCAGTCTGGTTGTACTGTTCGGTGTATTTGCACTGAAAAATGGACCAGAAAGTTGGGCGGGATTCGTTGGATTCCTAAGTAACCCAATAGTGATGCTGATTAATATTGTGACCCTTATCGCAACGGTATTCCATACGGCCACTTGGTTTAAGCTTGCACCGAAAGCCGTTAATATCGTCGTTAAAGATGAAAAATTACCACAAGAGCCTATCGTTCGTGGTTTATGGGGTCTAACCATCGTCGTGACTGTCGTTATTCTGGCAGTGGCGCTAATTGTTTAACCCAGGAGGAAATAATGAATCAGAATCAACTTCCTAAGCGCTCTGATGAACCTATTTTCTGGGGATTATTTGGTGCAGGTGGTATGTGGAGTGCGATTGTCTCTCCAGCAATTATTATCCTGCTCGGTATTCTAATCCCGATGGGTATTGCGCCAGAAGCATTTACTTACGATCGTATCATGGCATTTAGCCAAGGTTTTATTGGTCGTATTTTCTTACTGCTAATGATTATTCTGCCTGTTTGGTGTGCATTACACCGCATTCACCATACGTTGCACGATTTTAAAGTGCATGTACCTGCTAGTAATTGGGTATTTTATGGTGCTGCAGCAATTATTAGTGTTATCGCAATTATTGGTGTTTTTACACTATAATCGCTTGATAAATAAAATTAAAGCCACTCATTGAGTGGCTTTTTTTATCGCTAAACTGCGTGAATATAAAAATTAGCTCGCCAATTTCAAACCAATAATACCGAAAACAATCATCGCTAAACTCAATAAACGATAAATATTGGCGGATTCACCAAAAACGATAATACCAAAGATAGCCGTACCAACGGCACCAATACCGGTCCAAATGGCGTAAGCCGTACCCGCAGGTAAGCCTTTCATCGCATACGATAACATCCCCATACTCACGATCATCGCACTGATCGTAATAATACTTGGTGTTAAACGGGTAAAACCATGAGTGTATTTAAGACCAACCGCCCACACAATTTCTAATAGGCCAGCGACAAAGAGAATTATCCAAGACATAAACTACCCCTATTGATAATTGGGGTCGTCCCCTGAATATACAGATTAAAAAGCTGGGTCGTCCCAGCCTTTGAAAAGTGAAAATAGAGTATAAGAAAAAGTCAGCAACCATGCAAATAGTATTAAATTTGCTCAAGCACGTTTAGCTGTACTTTCCTCACCATAGAGAAAAGCACTCACATCGTCTTCGACTTCCCCCATCGCCATCAATGCGTTAAGGGTTTCTTGTGCTTCTTGTTCGTTAACGATACTCATGGCAAAACCCACATGCACTAATACCCACTTGCCAATCATCGTATCAGGCTCGCCTTCACAAACTAATGCGATATTCACTTCACGCTTAACACCACAAACATCGACCAATGCATTTTCAGTGATGGTTTTTCCCACTTCAACAACTTGACCTGGAATACCAAGGCACATAACAACCCCTATTCGATCTCTATTTGTTTTATGCGCATTGCATCGTCATTCTCAACCCGCAAATTTTGACTACCACAAACAGGACAACCTGCATTAAAAGTCGAAACAGTCACCACTTGATGGCAATCCCAACACCATGCTTTAGCTGGGATAACCTCAATATGTAGCTGGCAACCTTGTGCGATAGTATCTCGACAAACAATATCAAAGCAAAACTCAAGTGCAGAGACTTCAACACAAGATAGTGCGCTGATCTCCATCCAAACGCTTTTTACTTTTTGCGCATTATTTAATTTAGCTTGTGAGTCAATTATCTCAAATGCGCTCTGGCAAAGCGTGATTTCATGCATGTCTATACCTTACTTGAAGCAGGATAAATAATAGCAACTATAGTATCAGGACATAGTTGCTTTATTCTTGATCTTAGAACAATAAATCAGCGCCTGTTTCAAAAGCCGCTTTACGACGACGCTCTTTAACCATATCTTCAAGTGCATCTCTATCAATACAGACTAATGCCTGCGTTGGGCAGACCTCAACACAAGCAGGACCTTCAGCACGGTGATGACATAAATCACATTTATTGGCTTCAGCTTTAAATGCTTCAATCGTATTGAGAGCGGTTAATTTACGCATAACCGGACGAGAAACCACTTCCATAGTGCCATAAGGACAAGCCAAGACACAGGTTTTACAACCAATGCATTTATCCTGATCGACATAGTAATAATCTTTATTATGAATAATGGCACCATTAGGACAGACATTGGCACAAGGAGCATCTTCACATTGATGGCAGACAACTGCGGTACTAATTGAAAAGCCTTTCACCACATGAATGCGTGGTTGGAAATTTTGCTCACTAATTTGGTCGATTGCTAAATTATCTTGGGAAGCTTGCTGATGTGAAACAACACATGCTACTTCACAGGTATGGCAACCAATACACTTTTTAGGGTCTGCAATGATGAAACGGTTCATCATATTCTCCTGCTGTTTGTTATATATAGCCGTTATATTGGCGATAAACGCAATTAATTATCTAATTTAGAATAACAATTAGGTATCTATATATTAGATATAGCATGGTTCATGCCAATCTATTTTTAAATTAACTAATCCTTATTTTTCAATTAAATAATTTGCAAATAAAAATGATTATTAATTAGGAAAATTATATTTCGTCAATTTATTCGACATTTTTGACGATCTAATCAATCGATATATAAATAAATATATATCGATTTGTTAAATTTATATTTTTTACTTTCCCGTTAAATAAGAAAATAGCGGTTTGGATCAAAAATGACTCAGTCATTGATATAAATTTATAATAAAGCGATTACAATATAGTTAATTTTTTAGGGCAATCGGTGGTGTCATGAAATTAAGCAGTAACAATGCTGAAACTATGGAGAGCCTTCGCAGTGAGCGGAATCAATATCGTATACTTGTCGATATTACAAATTCTGTATTAGCGCATCTAGACATGGATGGCCTCATTTCTGAAGTATCTAAAGAAATACATCGTTTTTTCGGACTTAATCATATTAGTCTGATGTTATGTCGTACTTCATCACAAAATAGTCATGAAGGTATTCTTTATTCTAGTCGTTATCAGACAGGAAAATCTGTCATTCGTCAACAACGTAAGTTCAGTAGCGCCAATAACAAAGCCGAAGAAATTATTCATCAAAACAAACCCGTTTTAATCGATATCAATAAAGAAGATCAAGACGATGTTTTGATTAAACGTCTCGTAAAACAAAATATGCAGACGGCTTTGTTATTGCCACTGGCTTTTAACCGTAAACCGCTAGGTTTATTAATCCTAGCGCATGAAATAAGTAGTGTTTTTACTGAAGAAACTTGTCAATTATTGCAACAAATTGCCGCGCGAATCGGGATTGCAATTGAAAATGCCGCCGCTTATGAAGAGATAACTCACCTTAAAGATAGCCTTAAGAACGAAAATATTTGGCTTAATGAACAAATAAATAGAAATGGTAGTTTTAGCGAGATTATTTATCAAAGCGATGCCATGCATAATGTACTAGAACAAATTGAGTTAGTCGCTCAAAGTGACAGTACTGTACTTATCTTAGGCGAAACAGGTACTGGTAAAGAGTTAATTGCACGAGCGATCCATCGTTTAAGTCACCGTAAAAATAAGACGATGATAAAAATGAATTGTGCAGCAGTACCTTCCGGTCTGTTAGAAAGTGATCTTTTTGGACATGATAAAGGCGCTTTTACGGGTGCAACACATGCCCATGTGGGTCGATTTGAAATGGCAGATAAAAGTACGCTTTTTCTCGATGAAATTGGCGATATGCCCATTGAATTACAGCCAAAACTATTACGGGTTCTCCAAGAGCGCGAAATTGAAAGATTAGGTGGTAATAAAGTTATTCCTGTGGATGTACGCTTAATTGCAGCGACCAATAAAGATTTATGTGAACTGACGGATGAAGGGGAATTTCGAGAAGATCTCTATTATCGTCTGAATGTTTTTCCTATTATTATCCCGCCATTACGGGAGCGACCTGAAGATATCCCCTTATTGGCAAAATATTTTACGCAAAAAATTGCCCGCCGCATGGATAGAAAAATAGACTGTATTCCAACACATGCTTTGGAGCAATTAACCCATTATCCTTGGCCGGGAAATGTACGAGAGCTTGAAAATATTATTGAGCGCGCGGTTATTTTAACTCGAGGCTCTACGCTAAATTTGCAACTAAAAGAGTTAAATATCAATAAACCATCTCGTTTAAAACAAGTGCTTTCGCAACCATCAGCCATAGAAAAAAAGATGCAAACTAGCGCACCTGAAAGTGATGATGAAGAGCGTGAGCGGATAATACAAGCCCTTAGAGAAACTAACGGTGTAGTGGCTGGTGCCAGAGGTGCGGCATTAAAATTAGGATTAAAAAGAACCACCTTATTATCACGTATGCAACGCTTAGGTATTTCCATTCCTGAAATTCTTTAGTTTTACGACCACTACAGCCGATATTGTAAAACGAGTGTAATTAATTTGTTACACTCGTTTTTTTCTGTCCATTGGCAACTTTTTTATCCCTATCTATAATTTTAGTGGTTATATTTTTTTAATTATTATCACTAGTTAATTAACGCTAACTTATTATAAGAATATAAATAATCCATGGAGCATATTACCTATGAATGACCTGCTTACGAATAAAATTAATAAAATAAAAGAAGAATATAAAAATAATAAATATGTTTTTATTCCACAAAAAATAGTTATTGATTTAATAAAACAATTAGGTGCAACAGAGAAAGATATAGATACACTCATAGAATATGGTGATTATCTCGCGCAAGATCCTACATTGTCGTTTCGTCACTCTCGCACCGGACGCTACCTTTTCGATAATGAGGCTAAAACCATTTCACGACTAGAGTATCAACCTTTTGTCCTCACTGAAGAAGATGGCTTTATTCGTGAAGATAGCGGTGCACAAAGACACTTTCGAGCAATTGACGATCGCTGGCAAAGCAATACCGCTTACCAAGCATTATTGAAATTAAAAATGCTCCTGATTGAAGGAAATCGATTTACACCACGCCGCTTAACCGATCAACAATCCCCTAAATCAATTTCAACGGTATTTCATTTAAGACTCATTGCTGAACCTAATTCGTTAAGTGAGCTTTCTATTGAAGGGGTGCATAAAGATGGTGTTGATCACACAATGATTGTCATGATGAATAAAAATAATGTAAAAAATAATTCCGGCGCATTACGTGTTCATTCTCCTCAAGAAGCAATAGGTACACCTTGGCAAGATATTAATCCTAATAATGTTCTCTATGAGCATAATAATGCCCAATATCTGGATATATTGTTAATTGCGGATAATGAGTTAAATCATAGTGGTACACCTATTTTTACGCATGACAATCACCACTCTGCTTATCAGGATTTTATTGTGTTATTATCCCGTTATCCAACCGTAAACACTCATCCATCACATCAGTTTGATTCAACCCAATTACATCCCGATTTACCACTAACGTTACATTTAAATAAGCAAGTAGCCTAAGCATAAAGCGATAAAAAAACCGAGCTTACTGATATCTAGATCAGTTATGCTCGGTTTTCGGACAGAAAATAAATATTAATCAGCAAAGTTAGCCTTCAGCGGCTTCTCTTAAACGACGTTTAATATTGTTATATTCTGTTTTTACATAGTGCTCAGCTTGAGCTTGATCTTTAATTGACTCAACACAAACCGCACAATATTTATACTCAGGTGTTTTGGTTATTGGACTTAAGTTTTCTGCAACTAGTTCGTTACAAGCCCCAATCCACCATTGGTAAGTCATATATACCGCACCTTTATTTGGTCTATCACTGACCGCAGCACGAGTAATAACCTTACCTTGTCGAGAGCGTATCCAAACCAACTCTTGATCTTTAATTCCTAACTGTTTGGCATCTTCAGTGTTTAATTGAACATAACCGGGTTCATCAGCCAATGCAGCTAATGCTTTACAGTTACCCGTCATTGAACGACAAGAGTAATGTCCAACTTCACGAACCGTTGCCAATACCATTGGGAACTCATCAGAGAGTTGATCAATAGGTGGCGCCCACTCACAAGTATAGAATTGACCTTTACCATTAGGGGTATCGAACTTACCGCCTTCATAAAGATATTGTGTACCAGGGCTATCTTCTGTTGGGCAAGGCCATTGAATATACGCCAAATCAGCCATTTTTTCGTAAGTTGCACCATAATAAATCGGACATAACTCACGCAACTCATCCCAAATTTCTTTGGTGTTGTTGTAATGCATTGGATAACCCATTGCTGTTGCCATTAAGCTGATTATTTGCCAGTCTGTTTTAACATCACCAACAGGCTCTACCGCTTTATAGAAACGCTGGAATCCACGGTCTGCTGATGTGTACACCCCTTCATGTTCACCCCATGATGTGGCAGGGAAAACAACATCAGCAATCGATGCTGTTTTGGTCATAAAGATATCTTGTACTATCAGTAAATCGAGTTTTTCAAAGGTTCTACGAATAGTGGCTAAATCTGGCTCAGTTTGTAGTGGATCTTCCCCCATCACATAGTGTGCTTTAATTAAACCATGGTCGATATTATGAGGGACTTCACTAAGCGCATAGCCTACTTCTTCAGGCATCGATTCAATGCCCCAAGCTTTGGCAAATTTTTCACGCGCTTTCGCATCAGTAACATACTGATAGCCCGGTAGCGTATTAGGTAGTGCTCCCATATCGCAAGCACCCTGTACGTTATTTTGACCACGAACAGGACCAACCCCAACATATTTCTTACCAAGATTACCGGTTAATAATGCTAAGCTAGTGAGTGAACGAACGGTTTCAACCCCTTGATAGAACTGTGTTACACCCATTCCCCACAAGATTGTCGCCGTTTCCGCTTTGGCATACATACGCGCTGCTTCACGGATAATTTGTGCACTTAACCCCGTTGTTTTTTCTACCGACTCAGGGGTGTAACTTGCGACTAATTGGCAATACTCATCAAATTGCTCGGTATGATTTTCAATAAAGGATTTATCGTATAATTTTTCCTCTATGATCACATTGGCAATAGCATTTAGCAGTGCAATATTAGAACCATTTTTCAATGCTAAGTGTAAATCAGCCAAGCGAGCTGTTTCGATATAGCGTGGATCACATACAATAATTTTGGCACCCTTTTCTTTCGCCTTCACAATACGGCGAGCGACAATAGGATGCGAGTCTGCGGCATTATAACCGAAGACAAATAGACATTTGGTATCCTCAATCTCAACGATTGAGTTGCTCATAGCACCATTACCGACCGAACGCTGCAGACCTGCAACCGAAGGGCCGTGTCAGACACGAGCACAGCAGTCTATATTATTATTTCCGATAACCGCACGAGCAAATTTCTGCATAACGAAGTTAGCTTCATTACCAGGTCCTCGTGATGAACCGGTTGTCATAATAGCTTTAGCGCCATATTTCTCTTTGATAGCAAGTAGTTTGCTACTCGCAAACTCAATAGCTTCATCCCAAGAAACCGCTTCTAATTTTCCACCTCTTTCACGGCGGATCATAGGTGTTTTAAGGCGTGGAGTCAGTATCTTAGTATCATGGATAAAATCCCATCCATAATACCCTTTCAGACACAGCTCACCTTGGTTTGTTAAACCATTGGCTCCTTCAGCGCCAATGATTTTACCGTTTTCCACCTTCAGGTAGATTTTGCATCCTGAGGCGCAATACGGACAGACCGTGATGACTTTTTTCATCAACATTGCTCCTGTGTTCATCAACTTTCAGGTTAATACCCGATTCTCTCCTTTATCTATGCAGAGACTGTGCCAAATAAGCCATTATTTTAAATATTTTATAATTAGATGAAAAACAAAGAAAAATAACAGACAGTTATCAGTAATAAGATGAGTAAGAGACAAAAAGGAAACAATTATCGACACTAATGACGATTTTTCTGTCGACGATGAGCAAGCAGTAATAGCAAAGATTAATCGGTCTAATTAACACGATTTTCTCTATGTATTCCCCTCATCAATAAAATTATTATTTTTCAATAAATACAATTAGTTATTTTTATTTAACAACTAAACACATCATTATTTGATGACAATATGATAATTTAACTTGCTATATTCTTATTTAGGTAAATTTTTAAGAATTAATATTTTGAATAACAATTTATTCGCAAGAAAAAAGGTGAAAAACAATAAAAAAAAAGCCCATAATACTGAACCTGAAAACAACAATGCGGTCTTAAAGACCTCTACACCCCAAAAATTTGATAATAGCTCAACATGCAAAAATTAAAGTTTTTACGATTTTCAAAAGAAAAAGTTTCTCTTTTTTTAGCTGTCTATATTGGTTTATTTCTTAATCTTTCCGTTTACATTGGCCGTTATGGCACACAGAATTCTCACAACTCCCTCATTGAAAGTTTATATATACTGGGTGAAGTTGCAGTAAACATTGCCTTTACTTTCTTCTTATTACGACTTATTTCTTTTTGTGGCACACTATTTTTTAAAATAGTCGCTTCTTTTATTCTGCTCATTAGTGTTTGTGCTAGTTACTATATCTCTTTCTTTGATGTAGTTATTGGCTATGGCATTATTATTTCTACGCTCACCACAGATATCGATTTATCAAAAGAGCTGATTAGCCCTAATGTGATTATTTGGATTATTGGGTTATCTATTTTACCCCTAGCGCTAACTTGGTTATGTAAGAAACCAGAAAAAAATATAACTAAGCAGCAAAAGAAAAAAATCTGGATCAAAAATACGGTCAAAATGCTCGTAATTGCTCTTGCGGTATTTGCCTATCTAAAAACCTTAGATTCGAAACAAAAAGCCTATGAAATCAAGAATAACTTAGATTTACCAAGCTACAGTGGTGGTTTAAGTTACGCCTATTTACCGACCAACTGGATTATTCCTTTATTTCAATATGCGATAACACAGTACGACGATCACTTTAATAGCCAGAATATCTTTGATCCCGCGGATAACTTTACCTATATACCGTCAAAAGCCAATGAAGATGTCTATGTGGTCTTTATTATTGGCGAGACAGCAAGGTGGGATCATATGGGGCTATTCGGTTATGAAAGACAAACCAATCCCCTATTAAGCCAAGAAAAAAATCTGATTGCTCTGAAAGGTATCTCTTGCGATACAGCAACAAAACTTTCGCTAAAATGTATGTTTGTGCGTGAAAATGGTACAGAAAATAACGATCAGCGAACGTTAAAAGAGAACAATATTTTCTCAGTATTACATCAGCTAGGAATGACATCAGAACTCTTTTCAATGCAAAGTGAGCTTTGGTTTTACAATAAGCTTGATTTAGATAACTATGCCATGAAAGAGATGATGACCGCCAAAAATAGTAATTTTGGCAAAGAATTAGATGATACTTTGCTTATTAACGAAGTCGCAGATTCCGTTGCTCACTATTCTAAAGGTAACCACTTAGTGATTTTACACACTAAAGGTTCACACTTTATGTACTCGCAACGTTACCCAAACGCATTTAAAAAATACCAACCTGAATGCTTAAACGTTGACGATGAGTGCACCAAAGAGCAGCTAGTCAATGCTTATGATAACTCTATTCTTTATACTGATTACTTTATTGATGGTGTACTTAATACCTTGCGTGATAAAAAAGCCATTGTGTTTTATACCTCAGATCACGGCGAGTCAATTTCAGAAAAAGGTGGCTTACACGGAACACCAAAAGAAATTGCACCACCAGAACAATTTAAAGTGCCTTTCTTAGTGTGGATGTCAGATAGCTATTTAGCTGAGCCTGAAAATAAACAGTTATTTGATAATCTCAAACGAAATCAAGATAATAACCGGACTTTCTATCATCATAATATTTTTGACTCGATATTAGGCTGTCTAGGTTACTCATCACCCGATGGGGGGATTAATAATCAAAATAATCTCTGTTTTGGTGACATAGCTAGCGAAGCACAGTAACTCGTGTCTAATCAATAAAAACCCCATGCTTAAGATTAAGCATGGGGTTTTTACTCGCTGAGATTAAAATAATGGCTTATTTAAAGTCAGCATCTGTATACAAGTGCGTTGCTTGAATTTCTTTGACGTTTCTTGCACCACCTAACATCATATTAATTCTTAACTCTTTATTTAATTGCTGGATAACTGAATTAACACCTTCAGCACCGCCTAAATTTAATCCATAAAGAATTGGACGCCCCACAGCAACAACATCTGCACCACTCGCTAACGCTTTAAAGACATGTGAGCCACGACGAACACCACTATCGAAAACGATAGGAACACGTTTGTTCACGACTTTAGCAATAGCTGGCAATACATCAATGGTTGCTGGTGCACTATCTAACTGACGACCACCATGATTAGACACCCAAATCGCATCAGCACCCGCTTTAATTGCAGTATCGGCATCTTCAGGTGATTCAATACCTTTCACAATGACTGGTAAACCTGACATCTTTTTCACATATTGAATATCAGCAGGAGTAAATGCTTGTTTAGCTTGAGCATAGATTTCACTAATACCTGAACCTTTACCTGTTTTTGATTTATCATCACTGATTTTGGCGAATGCTTCCAAATTGGCAAAACCTAACGGAAATTGAAAGTTGTTTTTGACATCGTCTTCACGATAACCACCAACAGAGGAGTCGATAGTCATAATAATGCCTTTCGCGCCATACTGTTTTGCTTGCGATAAAATATACTGATTAAACGCGTCGTTTTTACTCATATATAGCTGAAAAAAGAACGGATAACCCGGTTGTGCTTGCGCAACTTCTTTAATAGTTTTATTACCATAAGTACTTAATGAGAAAATAGAACCCGCTTTCGCCATACCTTTTGCTGTGGCAACTTCGCCTTGTTGATGAGCAAGCCCTTGTGCTGCCATCGGTGCCTGAATAATAGGCGTATCTAATTTAATACCTAAAAATTCTGTTTTTAGATTAATATCTGAAAACTCAATACCTTGTAATGAACGGGGCATAATATATTTTTTATCAAATGCTCGAGTATTTGCTCTTAAATTATTTTCATCCTCAGCCCCGCCACGAATATAACCGAAAGCACCTTTATCCATATTTGCTTCTACCTGTGCTTCCATGGCTTTTAAATTAACTATTTTGATTGGACCTTCTGCGGTACTTGCTTTATATTCAGCTGCTTGTACAACTCCCACACTTAATGCCATAGCAATTGCGGTCGTTTTTAACAATGTATGTTTCATTATCTCCCCCTATGTAGGAATTAATGGATTATATTTATAGTTTAAGAAAAAACACTCAGATTATAAGAATAAATATAAACTCTATTTTTATAGAAACTTAAAATAATCGTTCTGATTTTTTAATATATAATAATTAAATAAATCAAATGTAACTTAATAAAAATTAGGTCATTAAGGAAAATATATATAATTATTTAAATATAATGATATTTAAATAACATAATGACGTTTTAAAAAATAATCTTGATGTCGTTAAAAGCGAGTATAAGCTGACTATGGAAATAATGTATCTAAAGATTATTGCTTTAAGCATTCAAAAAATTTGTTTAAGTTAAAAAAAACCCCCGCGGGCGGGGGTGAGATAAGCGCAATTAAAAGTCTCAAATCAACTCAGGAGAAAAATACCTTTAGTGTCGATTACGAACAATTTGGTAACGGCGCGTTAGATACTCAATTGGCACGCTCCAAATATGAACTAAACGGCAGAATGGGAACAATAAAAAAATCGTCATACCTAGGAATATGTGCAATTTAAAAATAAGTGCAACACCTTCAAGATTTGCCGAAGCACCGCCATGGAATGTCACAATAGCTTGCGCCCATGCCACCAGCTTCATCATCTCACTACCATCCATATGCTGTGCAGAGAATGGGATAGTCAGTAAGCCGAGTGCAACTTGGACAACCAGCAAGGTTAAGATCATGATGTCACCAAATGACGATGTTGCTCTTACTCGTGCATTCGTCAAACGACGTTTTAACAGCATAATGCCGCCAATCAGCATTAATACACCACAAGTACCACCACCAACCATCGCCATAATTTGTTTATATTCAATTGGTAGAAAAGATTGATACATCCAGTGTGGCGTTAACATCCCCAGAAAATGGCCTGCAAAAATGCCGATAATACCAATATGGAATAAGTTCGAAGCAAGTCGCATGTTTTTCTTGTCTAACATCTGACTGGAGCCTGCACGCCATGTATATTGACCATAATCATAACGTAACCAACTACCGATAAGAAAAACAGCACCAGCAATATAGGGGTAGATATCAAAAAACAACATATTAACGTAATTCATTTTTGTGCTCCCATATCCAGCGAATTACCGACGTTGAGATATTGAACAGGCGTTTCTTGCGCAAAACGTCGCTGATGCTGGCTAATATTGTTACTACCACATTGCGCACTTTCACCTAGAAACGTCACTTGCTCTTCTTCCCATACGGCATCTAATGCAGCCGGCGTATCATCTACAGGCTCTTTTTCTACTTGAGCCGCCAGTTGTGAAGCGTCTAACTCACTTTGTGAGAGACAAAGCAATACATCAAAAAGAGCGTGATAATCACTGCCTCGCTGTTTTAAACGCTCACTCAGCAATGCCAAAATAGGGGCAATATTATTAAGCCCTTCAATACTTTCATCGGTAGGCAATAGCGTTAAATACTCAAGATAAGTAGGTAAGTAATCAGGCAATTCACGACTACTTAAAGTGATCCCTGCTTGTTGATACTGATTAAGCAGATCAACCATTGCCTGACCACGATCACGCGATTCACCATGTACATGTTCAAATAACAATAGCGATCTCGCTCTACCTCGATCAAAAATCTCACTGTAATTCGCTTGTGCATCCAGCAGATCTTGCTGCGTGAGTTCACGAATAAACGCCATTAATTTTGCGACTTGCGTGACAGGAAGCTCGTCAGCTTCCTGCAATGCATCAATGATCTCATTACGATGTTCCCAGAGATCTTCGCTGGGATAATCCAATAACAGAGAAATAACTTTCAAAGAGATCATCATATTTTCTCCTCAGAACGGCGCTCATCTTGAGGGGTTTTGGAAGTGATATCGATGGCATCAATACGATGGCTATTAAACAGATTAAATTTACTCTCGCTGCCATGACAACCATCACCAAAACTAAAACCACAGCCGTTACGCTCAGGAAAAGCTTCTCTTGCTAACTCACGATGGCTAGAAGGAATAACAAAGCGATCTTCATAATTGGCAATCGCCAAATAGCGATACATCTCTTGTGCCTGTGCTTCGGTTAATCCCACTTGCTCTAATGCTGTCAAATCGGTTTTACCTTCTACCGTTTCTGCGCGTTTATAATGGCGCATTGCCAACATTCTTTTTAATGCTAATAACACTGGCGCTGTATCGCCTGCGGTCAGCAAATTAGCCAAATATTGGACAGGAATACGTAAACTTTCTACATCCGGTAATACTCCCGTATGTGGCAACACTCCTGCATCAGCCGCAGATTGAATAGGTGACAGAGGTGGCACATACCACACCATGGGTAAAGTACGATATTCAGGGTGTAGTGGTAATGCTAGCTTCCAATCCACCGCCATTTTATAAACCGGCGAACGTTGGGCTGCATCAATCACACTTAATGGAATACCTTGCTCTTCTGCAGCTTTAATAACTTCAGGATCGAAGGGATCTAAAAAGATATCTAATTGACTTTGGTATAAGTCTTTTTCATTATCAGCACTGGCGGCTTGTGAAATTTTATCTGCGTCATACAGCATCACACCAAGATAACGAATACGTCCAACACAGGTTTCTGAGCATAGAGTTGGTTGACCTGATTCGATGCGCGGATAACAGAAAATACATTTTTCTGACTTACCGCTTTTCCAGTTAAAGTAGATTTTTTTGTATGGACACCCTGTTAAACACATGCGCCAACCACGACACTTATCTTGATCGATAAGCACAATACCATCCTCAGCACGTTTATAAATCGCACCACTTGGACAGGTCGCGACACAAGCAGGATTTAAGCAGTGTTCACATAAACGAGGTAAATACATCATAAATGTATTTTCAAACTGCCCATACATCTCTTTTTGCATATTGGCGAAGTTTTTATCCGCAGCACGTTTGCTAAATTCGCCCCCTAAATCATCTTCCCAGTTTGGGCCTTTTTCGATCTTGGTCATACGCTGACCGGTTATCAACGAACGAGGACGTGCGGTGGGTAATGAGCCTTCTGGTGCATTTTTTAAATGCTCATAGTCATAATCAAATGGCTCATAATAATCATCTAATGCTGGCACATCTGGGTTGGCAAAAATCTTTGATAATAGCCCAACACGGTTACCCATTCTTGGTACTAACTTACCTTTAATATTTTTGATCCAGCCGCCTTTCCACTTCTCTTGATCTTCCCAATTTTGGGGATACCCTGTACCCGGTTTAGTTTCAACATTATTAAACCAAGCGTATTCCACACCTTCACGACTGGTCCAAACATTTTTACAGGTTACTGAACAGGTATGGCAACCGATACATTTGTCGAGGTTCAGTACCATACCGACTTGTGAACGAATTTTCATTATGCCTTCTCCTGTCCATTCAGGGTTTGTTGATAAGCATCGCCTTCACCATCAAGCCAATCAATCTGTTTCATCTTACGTACCACAACAAATTCATCGCGGTTAGAGCCCACAGTTCCATAGTAATTAAAGCTATAAGCCAACTGAGCGTATCCACCAATCATATGGGTCGGTTTAGGGCAAACACGCGTCACGGAATTATGAATACCGCCACGCATTCCAGTTATTTCAGAGCCTGGTAGGTTTATTTGGCGCTCTTGTGCGTGATACATATAAATCATGCCATCAGGAATACGTTGGCTCACAATCGCTCTTGCGGTTAACGCACCATTACTGTTGTATGCTTCAACCCAATCGTTATCACTAATACCCATCTCTTTAGCATCATCTTCACTCAGCCAAACCACAGGGCCACCACGACCGAGGGTTAACATCAGTAAGTTATCGCTATACGTTGAGTGAATACCCCATTTTTGGTGAGGCGTCAGGAAGTTCAGCGCTTTTTCTGGGAAGCCGTTCGGTTTTTTACCTTTCACGGCTTCGATTGCCTTAGTATCAATAGGTGGACGATAAACCACTAAACTTTCGCCATAAGCACGCATCCACTCATGATCTTGATATAACTGCTGACGGCCACTTAAAGTACGCCAAGGGATCATCTCGTGAACATTGGTATAACAAGCGTTATAAGAGACATGCTCATCTTCCAGACCAGACCATGTAGGACTTGAAATGATCTTACGAGGTTGAGCAACGATATCGCGGAAACGAATTTTCTCATCTTCTTTTACTTTAGCTAAATGAGTGTGATCGCGTCCTGTCACTTTACTTAGTGCATCCCACGCTTTTACCGCCACTTGACCATTCGTTTCAGGTGCTAAAGAGAGGATAACTTCGGCTGCATCAATTGCGGTTTCAATCGCCGGGCGCCCTTTTGCCACACCCTCATGACGAACGCGATTAAGTTTTTTCAGGAAATCAACTTCTGTCTGTGTATTCCAACCGATCCCTTTACCGCCATTACCTAATTTATCCATTAACGGCCCAAGTGAGGTAAAACGAGCATAGGTGTTTGGATAATCACGCTCCACAGGAATAAGATGCGGTGCAGTTTTCCCCGGGATAAGGTCACATTCACCTTTTTTCCAATCTTTGACATCAAATGGTTGTGCCATTTCAGCTGCGGAGTCATGTTGTATTGGCTGTGTCACTAAATCGGTTTCAACCCCTAAATGACCGACACACAATTTAGAGAAGGTTTTAGCAATACCTTTATAAATTTCCCAATCGGTTTTAGACTCCCAAGCGGGATCTACCGCGGCGGTTAATGGATGAATAAATGGATGCATATCCGAGGTATTCATATCATCTTTTTCATACCATGTGGCGGTTGGTAACACGATATCGGAGAACAGACAGGTACTTGACATACGAAAGTCTAAAGTCACCACTAAATCGACCTTACCCTCACCGCCTTTATCTTGCCATTCTACTTCTTGTGGCTTAACTTGGCCTTGTTCACCTAAATCTTTACCTTGTAATCCATTTTCCGTCCCTAATAGATATTTCAGTAAATATTCATGCCCTTTACCTGCAGATCCCAATAAATTAGAACGCCAGATAAATAAGTTACGAGGGAAGTTTTGCGGATTATCCGGTTGCTCTGATGCAAAACGGATCTCACCTGATTTCAGAGCATTAACGGTATAATCCGTTGCACTGACGCCAGCTTGTTGAGCTTTTTTGGTAATAGATAATGGGTTAACGTTTAATTGCGGTGCTGATGGTAACCACCCCATACGCTCCGAACGCACATTCATATCAATTAAGCTACCGCTAAAGCGTGATTTATCTGCTAAAGGTGATAGTAATTCTGTCGGTGATACCGTTTCATAGCGCCATTGACTTGAATGATTATAGAAAAATGACGTGCTATTCATATGACGAGGTGGACGCTGCCAATCCAGACCAAAAGCTAATGGCAACCAACCTGTTTGTGGACGCAGTTTTTCTTGTCCCACATAGTGAGCCCATCCACCACCACTTTGGCCAATACAACCACAGAAGATCAGCATATTGATAATGCCACGGTAGGTCATATCCATGTGATACCAATGGTTAATGCCCGCACCGACAATCACCATTGAACGACCATGTGTTTTTTCTGCATTATCAGCAAATTCACGTGCAATGCGGATAATATCTTGACGGCTAACCCCTGTTACTTGTTCAGCCCATGCGGGTGAATAGGCTTTGATCTCATCATAGTTTGTCGCACAGTTTTCATCATTTAAACCACGATCGACACCATAGTTAGCCAGTAATAAGTCATAAACGGTAGTGACATATTTTTCTTCGCCATTGGCAAGAGTAATGCGTTTTGCTGGCAGTTTATGAACGAGAACATCATCCAGGGCAACACCTTCAAAGTATTCACTCTTGATGCCACCAAAGTAAGGAAATGCAACGTCAACCACATCATCATGGTTTTCTAAAAGACCCAATTGTAAAGTGACTTCTTCACCACTCTTACCGTCTTTAGGCTCTAGATTCCATTTGGCAGCGCCTTCCCAACGAAAACCCATTGAACCTTGAGGAGCGACCAATTGCTGTGTTTTCTCATCAATAGCAATGGTTTTCCATTCTGGATTTTTCTCCTGATCGAGATTATTCACTAAATCAGCGGCACGTAGCATGCGACCCGCAACTAACTTGCCAGAGTCATGCTTATCTAACATCACTAACATTGGCATGTCAGTGTAAGTGCGCACATAGTTACTAAAGTATTCAGTTTGGCGTTTAACGTGGAATTCGTTAAGAATAACGTGTCCCATCGCCATTGCCATGGCGCTATCTGTACCTTGTTTTGGGTTTAACCACTGGTCACACAGTTTAGCAATTTCAGCATAATCAGGTGTTACTGCTACCGTTTTGGTGCCTTTATAACGAACTTCGGTAAAAAAGTGAGCATCTGGCGTACGGGTTTGAGGTACGTTTGAACCCCATGCAATCAGATAAGAAGAGTTATACCAGTCAGCTGACTCTGGCACATCTGTTTGCTCCCCCCAAGTCATTGGTGAGGCAGGTGGTAAATCACAATACCAATCGTAAAAACTTAAGCAAGCACCACCAATAAGAGATAAATAGCGGGCACCGGCGGCGTAAGACACCATTGACATTGCCGGAATAGGTGAGAAACCAATAATACGATCTGGGCCAAAAGTTTTAGCGGTATAGACGTTAGAGGCAGCAATAATTTCATTCACTTCAGACCATGAAGAGCGAACAAAACCACCACGACCACGTGCTTGTTTATAACTTTTCGTTTTTTCGGGAGCATTAACAATCGATGCCCATGCATCAACTGGATCAGCGTGTTGCGCTTTGGCTTCACGCCATAATTTGATCAGACGTTTACGCACCATTGGGTATTTAACGCGGTTAGCGCTATATAAATACCATGAATAGCTCGCACCACGGGGACAACCACGGGGTTCATGATCAGGCAGATCAGGACGAGTTCGTGGATAGTCTGTTTGCTGGGTTTCCCATGTTACTAAGCCGTTTTTGACATAAATTTTCCAGCTACATGATCCGGTGCAGTTAACACCATGTGTAGAACGCACGATTTTGTCATGCTGCCAACGGCTACGATAACTATTTTCCCAGTCGCGATTAACATTTAACTCTTGCCCGTGATCTTGTGAAAACGTATCACCAAGCTGTTTAAAATAGCGGAATCTATCGAGAAATTTACTCATCAGATACTCTCCCAATGCGCATTAGCGCGCTCACATTGCGTATAATTCGTCATTATTATTTATTGTGTTTACGTCCATAAACCAACCAAGTGATCAGAACGCAGGCGATATAGAACAGAACGAAGATTTTCATTGCCCCAGCAGGTGAACCCGTCATAGCAAGGGATGTACCAAAGGCTTTAGGAATAAAGAAGCCACCAATCGCACCGATTGCAGAGATAAAACCCAATGCAGCTGCACTTTCTGTTACGGCTTCTTTTTGCGCAGCTTCATCTGAAGCCCCTTGTGCCTTCATGCGATCAATGGTGATTTTTCTAAATACCACGGCAATCATTTGGAATGTTGAACCACTGCCTAGCCCTGCAGTTAAAAACAGCACCATAAACACGCCATAGAAAGCAATAAACGATCCACCAGCACCATTTTCCGGTAGGGTTAAGAACAGGAGCACTGAGAAAATAGCCATAATGATAAAGTTGATAAGCGTCACTTTAATGCCACCAAATTTATCAGATAGCGCACCTCCCACAGGGCGAGCTAATGCTCCAAGTAAAGGACCAAAGAAGGCATAATGTAAAATGACAATATCGGGGAACTGGGTTTTCGATAACATTGCAAACCCGGCAGAAAAGCCGATAAAAGAACCAAAAGAGCACAGATAGAGGATACTGAGTAACCAAAGATGACCACGTCTTAAAACAGGTAGCTGTTGACTTAAAGAAGCTTTATTAGCAGCCAGATCATTCATGCCAAACCAAGCCGCAAAGGTAAAGATAAGCAAGAAAGGTACCCAAATCCACGCCGCATTCTCTAGCCATAAACGTGAGCCATCAGGTTGAACGACACCGGGGCCACTAAACATAGCAAAAACGCCCACACTGACAACCAAAGGCGCGATTAATTGCATCACGCTGACACCTAAGTTACCCAGTCCGCCATTTAATCCTAATGCACCGCCTTGGTGTGCTTTAGGAAAAAAGAAGCTGATATTTGCCATACTCGATGCGAAGTTTGCACCAGCAAAACCACACAGCAGAGAGATAACGATAAAAGTGGAATAAGATGTTGTGAGATCTTGCACGGCAAACCCTAGCCAGAGACAAGGAATAATCAGAAATACCGTACTAATAGCCGTCCAACGACGACCACCAAAAATAGGAATAACAAAAGAGTAAGGGACACGTAGTAGCGCACCTGAAACAGAGGGTAGAGCAGTCAGCATAAAGAGCTGATCAGTGGTAAAATTAAAGCCAACCTTATTTAAATTGACAGCGACTGCACTAAATAGCATCCAGACGCAGAAGGATAGCAGTAGACAAGGAACAGAAATCCATAAATTACGCGATGCGATTTTTTGACCAGTTTTTTCCCAAAAAGCTTTATCTTCAGGATGCCAATTTTCGATCACCCCTTTTCTCATTTTTTCTGGATGTTGAGAAAGTGCCATAACAACCTCGGTTAACGGTTAAATTGGCTTCTTTTTACGGTGAGATGGGTTTACGAGTCATGATCTGCATCAAGCAAGATTTTGTTTGATTTTTCATCTAAATCTATGTTTTATACCTAAGTATTAATAGGGTTACGTGACTATTTTAAATGTAAATCAATAAATTAGGTAAAATCACTTACTCTTTATTAAACACATTACAATACTTAGATATTTAGAGGTACTCCCTTTGGAGTATATGTTATTTAGCGGTTTTTTAAGGCAAGATAGACCAGATCAAACTGGGAATACATCATGAAAATGCACAACATTCAATGGCATTATCGCTTTTCAATTATTAATCAAATCGCTATTTTAATGTTGCTTTTCACACTATTTGGTGTGGTAGGTATGGCTATTTCTAATCACATTATTTTAAGCGTACAAGGCAACGCCCACGCCATTAATAAATCCGGCTCACTGCGCATGCAAAGCTATCGTTTACTCTCAGCCTTACCCCTTGATGATAAGCACCGTGACTATCTACAAGAATTAGAAAATGATTTAGATAGTAAAGAGTTACGTCAAGTATTAAGCACCTCATCACTGCAATCACAATATGTACAACTGACTCATTACTGGAAAGAGACATTAAAACCAACTTTGTCAGCAGCCAAACAGCCTAATGATGCGAAACAAGAAGTTATCTTTTTTGTTTCTCAACTCGATACATTAGTATCAAGTATTGACCAACTTACTGAACAAAAAATCCGCCTAGTCGCTTATACTCAACTTATCTTTACCGCTCTTACCTTATTACTGCTGTTTGGTTCTGTTTGGCATTTTCGTCGTCGTTTATTACTGCCTTGGCAACAATTGATGTCCATGGCTAATTCTATTGGACATGGTGATTTTTCAACTCGTTTTCGGCCTCGTCCTCACCATGATGAAATTGCCACACTAGGAATTGCACTTAACACCATGTCAGAAGAGCTATCGACGCTCTACAGTGAATTAGAACAACGAGTCATTGAAAAGACCCATGATTTACAACAGAAAAATAAGGTTCTCTCTTATCTTTATCACTCAAGTCAACAACTGCATTCCCAAGCGCCACTTTGCGCTCGCTTAAGGCAGATCCTTGCAGAGCTACAGCATATTATTCCTGATAGCTATTTGCAGATCCGTCTATATGAAGATAATCAACATACATTATTTAATGAGATAAGCTTAGCCCCTTCCTCACGCCCTGAATATTGTCCAACGCCAGACTGTGAGCGTTGCAATGAAGATGCCAGCATCACTACACCGTTAAATAATCGCTTATTACATTGGGAATTGACCGATCAGATCCACCGCTACGGTTTATTCGTAATGCAGTTACCGGAAAATAGTGTACTTACTGACGAACAGAATAATTTAATGCTCTTATTGACTAAGCAAATTTCCGCAATGCTTGCCATGGAGCAACAAAATGAACAGCAACAACAGCTATTATTAATGGATGAGCGTTCAGCGATTGCACGTGAATTACATGATTCGATTGCTCAATCGCTATCATGTTTAAAAATGCAGGTCAGTTATCTACAAATGCAATCGGAAACCTTGCCAGATAACTGTCAAAAACTACTAAAAGAGATGCGAGAAGAGCTAAATGTGGCTTATCGTCAGTTAAGAGAATTACTGACCACATTTCGCTTGAAATTGACAGAACCTGGCTTATTAGCCGCATTAGAAAATACAATAAATGAATTTAATCAACGTTTAGGGTTTGCTATCCATTTTGATTATCAGTTACCTGCAAAATGTGTTAATTCACATCAAAGTATTCATGTGGTGCAAATTGTCCGTGAAGCATTAAATAATATTCTGCAACATGCGAATGCAAACTGGGCTGAAGTCGCATTAACACTTAATAATGGCATCGTTGAACTGCAAATTAATGATAATGGTGAAGGTATTACGCCTAATCCCGAAAAGATAAATCACTACGGACTGATTATTATGCGTGAACGCGCGAATAGTCTGAATGGCTCTTATAGTATAAGGGTTCGCAAAGAAGGTGGAACGCAAGTATTTGTCACATTTCCGTTAATCACTACCCATAAAGATCCTATCGAAAAGGGAGCAAATCATAATGAATAATATGGGAGCAGTCGCAGACAAAGCGACTATTTTATTAATTGATGATCACCCGATGTTACGCAATGGTGTGAAACAACTTTTAAGTCTTGATACAACATTAACCGTCGTTGGTGAAGCTGGCGATGGTATTCAAGGGGTAAAATTAGCTGAAGAATTAGATCCTGATTTAATCCTACTCGATCTCAATATGCCGGGTATGAATGGTTTTGAAACACTCGATCAATTGCGATTACGATCGCTCTCTGGGCGGATCGTTGTGTTTAGTGTATCAAACTACAGTGATGATCTGATCACCGCCTTAAAACGAGGAGCGGATGGCTATCTCTTAAAAGACATGGAGCCAGAAGAGCTATTAGCCGCTTTAAAGCAAGCAGCCGCAGGGAAAATGGTGGTTAGCCCAACATTAACCCCCATTTTAGCGCAGTCACTGCGAGAAGATCGTTCTGAAGGTGAGCGGGATATCGACCAACTCACCCCACGAGAGCGTGATATTTTAAAGCTGATAGCACAAGGGCTATCCAATAAGATGATCGCACGTAAACTCGATATTACTGAAAGTACGGTTAAAGTACATGTCAAACATCTACTCAAAAAGATGAAATTAAAATCTCGTGTTGAAGTCGCGGTTTGGGTTCATCAACAACGTGTGGATTAATCAAAATTGGGCACAATGGGTTGGTGAATATTCATTAACTCCACCAATTCCTTTGCCCCTTTTTGTAGTGACTCGCCTTTTAACCACATTGCATGTACCGGTAAGCGCAATTCATTTTTAGTATTTTTAAATTGCAGTTGTTTTAGTTTTCCCTTTTGTAACTGCGTATAAATCAGCGAATAAGGTAAATTCCCCCAGCCCATCCCCGCTTCAACCATACCTAATGCCATTTGAAAGTTATCTGTTTGCCAGTAATTAGTCGCCACTAAAGAGCGTACATCTCTTATCTCTTGAGTATGGCTGGCTATCATTATCTGTCTTACATTCACTAAATCTTCAATAAATACCCCTGCAGGGTGAGCAAGTGCAATATGACTTGCCGAAATTGTGGCAACTAATGACTCAGAGCCCAAATATTGAAATTGTTCATCGCCATTGACGTATAACCCACCATACACGAGACATAATTGGATTTTACGTGCGTGCAGCATCTCAATAATGTCATCTTGTGCCGCGGTTACTACATTCACTTTTAGTAAGGGGTAACGCTGTGTTAACTCAGATAATGCCGGTAATAAATAATCGGGATTAATATCTGCCGCGACGCCAATATTTAATATACTTTCCAGATCCATTGAAAGCTCTTGTGCATGAACCTGTAATAGCTTTAATTGCTCAGCAATCATTCTGGCGTGAGGTTCAAGTGCTTTAGCTTTTTCTGTTGGCCGTGGCTCTCTTGATGAACGCTCAAACAGCGCATAACCTAATTCAGCCTCCATATTAGCAATCGCCATACTGACCGCAGAAGGAACACGTTTTAATGAACGCGCAGCCGCAGAAAAAGAGCCTTTATCCATAACGGCTAAAAATATCGCGATATGTTCACTTGAGAACTGCATGTTCACTCCTGATGTTTCAGTTAAATTGATATTAGCTAACTTTTTCTGTCACTATTACTGATTTATCTTACGATGCTTAACCACACTGATCCACAAAAAAAGAGAGTATCATGCAAGGTATTAAGCGAAAAATTGTCTATGTTACCGCTTATGAAGTATTTGGTTGGGTTATCTCATCGGTAGGACTGGCGCTTTTAGCCGATAGTTCAACCGCTGTTACGGGGCCACTCGCACTCATTATTACCACTATCGCGGTAAGTTGGAATTTTATTTATAACTGTTTATTTGAATTTTGGGAGAGTCGACAAAAGTCGAGAATTCGCACCTTTAGACGCCGTCTTGCTCATGCGGTAGGTTTTCAGCTTACGTTGGTGGTTTACCTTATTCCGCTGATAGCTTGGTGGCTAGGGGTTTCATTATGGCAAGCACTGGTGATGGATTTTGCACTTATTATCATCATCCCTTGCTATACATTTGTCTATAACTGGGTATTTGACAAAATTTTTGGCTTACCAAAATCAGCATTACCCGAAGATGTACCTGTTGCTTAATAAAGTGATGTAGAAGTGATCGTTATTTCGATCACTTCTCTATTGGATAAATATCTTCTAACGCAAATTGTTCAATCCCACCTTCTAATTCACAACGCCCTAACCCAATATTTTTATCATCTGCCGTCGTCCTTCTTAGCAATTTACCGGTCACTTGTGATAATGCGCTATCTAACTCCAACACACGATAATATTCCTTCATATAGCTCTCTTCACCCAATGCCATATAAACCAAAAACTCATCGCCGACTTTAATGTTCATATATACCCTTATTTTTCATTATCCTGCTAAATTCAATGATGAAAATTAGTCTAACTAATCATTATCCATTAAAAATTGACTTATTCGATATTACATTAAATTAATTTATTAGTTTCCAACTCATCATAATGATGCTGATCAGAATAAATAACAGAGTTAAATATTGAAAAAAGCGCTCAGATAAATACACCAGTAAATAGCGCGCTAAAGGAATCGAAATAAGTGATCCTAAACAAAGAATGATGGCCGTATGCACATCGGTATAGCCACCAGCACTATAAGCAATAGCAGAGCCACCTGACAAGATTGTAGTAATAAATATAGAACTACCGATCGCTTCCTTAATATTCATTTGTGCAAAACGCATAAGCACAGGTAAGACAACCAATCCCCCACCAACCCCCGTCGCCCCTAAGACAAATCCGGCACTCATACCGGGAACAAAAAGAGAACTCAGAGGAATTGATGAGCTAGGTGCCAATGATGATAACGGATGTGATGATGTAGATTTTTTGAATATTCGTTGTAAAAAAAGGAACATTGAAAAGATAATCGCCACAATCATCAGGATATTAATGCCTAATTCAACTTGCTGATAATATTGAGGTTGTGATCCCAACCAGGTTACCCCATAGCTGGCTAAAAATGTGGCCGGAAACATGATCCCTAAAATCAATAATGCTGGTTTTAATGGAATATTTCCTAAACGAAAATGAATATAAGAAGAGGAAATTTTCATTAACATCGATAATAAATTAGCGGTCGCCACTGCTGCTAATGCATTCATTCCAAATAAATAGATAAGCACAGGTAATAAGATAACACCACCCCCAACTCCCGTTGTGGTGATAACTAAACCTATAGCAGAACCAATAAGGAGTTGAGTGACCAGCAGCATCTAATTTCCTTTTGTAGAAAACATATTCAGTTTCGATTATAAGCAAAATAACTTATAACCAAAAGGAATTAGATATAACAAATAAGAATATAAAGACAGTTATTATAAAAAAGCCTCTTATTGCTAAGAGGCTTACTCGATAATTGTTTGATAACTCAGCTAGTTAATCTCAGCTAATAGACTGTCTGCTGAAAAATAGTCACCGGCTTTCGCCTTTTGCTGCAATACACCATGACAGGTAGCAACCACCTGTACTTCCATTTTCATCGCCTCCATAATGGCGATAACATCCCCTTGATTGACTTTATCACCATCGGATAATAACCAACTATGTAATATCCCTGAAATCGGTGCAGTGACCGCATTTTCCCGCACCTGACACTCTTTGTGCTCGCTAATAGCCGTGGGTATAACGGCCGAGAGTGAAAGTAATTGTGCGGGTAGCGCTAATTGATGACGACGACCATCTATTTCAATAAAGGTACGTACTAATGGTCCATTTTCTGCTGGTATACTACGAGGAAAATGACTGTTTTTTGCTTGAAAATCGCTTTCAATCCAACGAGTATGAACACTGAAGTTATCAATAAAATCAGGATGTTCCATCATTTCGCGATGAAAAGGTAATACACTGGCTACGCCTGCGATGTTAAATTCAGCTAAAGCTCGTCGCGCTCTCGCAATGGCTTGTTCACGACTTGCCCCTGTTACAATAAGTTTTGCCATCATTGAATCAAATTGACGTGATACTTGGTCATTTTCCGCCACACCACTATCAACACGAACGCCCGGCCCAGCCGGTTGACTAAATTGGCTAATTAAACCGGGGGTGGGTAAAAAACCTTTTGCCGGATCTTCTGCATTGATCCTAAACTCAAAACTATGACCACGAGGCTCAGGGGTTTCATTAATACTTAACGGTAATCCCTCAGCAATACGCAATTGTTCAATCACTAAATCAATACCGGCTGTTTCTTCAGTCACCGGATGCTCTACTTGTAGACGTGTATTCACTTCAAGGAAAGAGATTGTCCCGTTCGCACTCAATAAGAATTCTACCGTCCCCGCACCGATATAACCTGCTTTAGCACAAATGTCTTTTGCTGATTGATGAATACGTTGCCGTTGTTCATCAGTTAAATAAGGGGCAGGGGCCTCTTCAATAAGTTTTTGATTACGGCGCTGTAATGAACAATCTCGTGTACCAACTACCACGACATGGCCTAATTTATCAGCAATAATTTGTGCCTCAATATGGCGAGGCTTATCAAGAAATTGCTCAACATAGCATTCACCACGACCAAATGCGGTTACTGCTTCTCTTACCGCTGAATGGTAAAGCTCTTCAATTTCTGCCATATGATGGGCAATTTTTAGGCCTCGTCCACCACCACCAAATGCCGCTTTAATGGCGATAGGCAAGCCATACTGTTTCGCAAAATCCAGAACCTCTTTAGCATCACTAACCGGATCAGCAGTACCATTCACCAATGGTGCACCTACGGATTGTGCAATTTTACGCGCTTGAACTTTATCCCCTAATACTTCGATAGTCTGTGGATCTGGGCCAATCCAAAGGAGTCCCGCTTGCTGTACCGCTTTAGCGAAATCAGCTCGCTCAGAAAGGAAGCCATAACCAGGGTGGATCATGGTGGCTTTGCTTTTATGGGCAATTTCAATGATTTTATCTATCGCTAAATAACTTTCTTTCGGTGAGTTACCCTTTAAACCATAGGCTTCATCTGCAAGACGCACATGTAATGCATCTATATCATCATCTGCATAAATAGCAATGGACGTTGCACCATAATCCTGACAAGCACGAATAATACGAACTGCGATTTCACCTCTGTTAGCAATCAACACTCGATGCTTCACTCGTTGCTTTTGGTTAGTTGTTATCATGAGTGGCATACTCCTATCAATATTCTTGAAATAAAGTAATTGGGTTAAAACGAATTTTAGCGTTAATAGGGATTTGCCCCGCCAATGACAGATGGTATTCGGCAACTGCCCCAATTACGGGGTATCCTCCAGTGAGAGGATGATCATGAAGAAATAATACCGGTTGACCATTAATCGGTACTTGTATGGCGCCAATGCAAGTTCCTTCACTCGATAACTCTTGTTGTTGCTGACGTTCAAGCGATTTATCCCCCAATAGACGTAATCCGATACGGTTAGATTGTGGTGTCACTTGCCATAATTGTGAGGTTAATGTTTTTATCGCATCTTCTGTAAACCAATCCGTACGAGGCCCTAACACAATATCAAGGGTAACGATATCCTCTTGCTTTGGTAAACTGAAACTCGGTTGCTCTTGGCTAATAATGCCCGTTGATGCGTTATCATCGTTTAGATGAAGAATATCGCCATTTTGTAAGGCTCGAGGGCCAATCTGAGCTAAAGTATCAAACGCATAACTACCTAACACTGGGCTTAATTCAAAACCCCCTCTCACTGCCAGATAACTACGAACCCCCGCTGTAGGTATTCCTACTGTGATTTCATCTCCACTACGTATATCAATAGTTTGATAGGTAGAAAAAAAGGCTATATCTCCGGTCGTTTGTTTTAAGCTAATCGTACAATCTGCACCTGACAGCGCTATGACACAGTCTTGTTGCGCTTTTAGTATTAATCCACCTTGTGTTATTTCTAATGCTGCTAATGAAGGCGGGTTTCCCACTAAGCGATTCGCTGCATGTAACGCACATTTATCAAGTGCTCCTGATGCACTAACCCCCATTGATGCAGCACCTAAACGCCCTTCATCTTGAAATAAGGTTTGTAGACCTGCGGAAATAACATATAGCCCTTTATCCTTGTTAAAGGATAAAGCATTAATAGATTGTTTTTTCTCAGGTAATGAAACCGTCACTGGCGCTTTTTGTACATCAACAAACTGTACAGTATCACCAGGTAATAAAAATGCCGGCTGTTCACGTGAGAGATCCCACATTTTTATCTCTGTAGTACCAATTAATTGCCAGCCACCAGGGCTTTGCTGTGGGTAAACACCGCTAAATTCTCCCGCTAATCCTACAGAGCCTGCGGGGATACGTGTACGTGGTGTTTTACGTCGAGGAACATAAAGCTCAGTTTTATCAGCAATTAAATAAGCAAATCCCGGTGCAAACCCCGTAAAAGCAACTTGATAAGTTTGTTCTGTGTGTCTGCGGATCACCTCTGTCGCAGTGATCCCCAATAATTCAGCCACCTCATGCAAATCTTCTCCTTGATAATGAACGGGGATTGTTAATAAGTGACTTTGACGCATCGCGATCGCTTTTATCTCGATATTGCGCAATATTGCCACTAACTCTTTCGCCGTAATTAACCAAGGTACATATTGGATCAATAGTGTTTTTGCCGCTGGAACAATATCTTCTATCTCAGCAATATTGGCTTGCTTAATTGCTTCATAAAACGCCAATGTCTCTTTTAATGAAGTCAACTCAACTAATATGTGAGATAAATTAACAGGTAAAAAGCGCAAAATACGCCTCCCTTTTATTGCCAATAACGGATCGGGCGGCTGCTGTAATAGCATCAGGCGTTGCTTGCATAAAATAAGTCATTACGCCTCCTTTATTCCTATTGCAGATGTGAAAGGTTTTATCGCAATACCGTGTGTTATTAAGATCTCTTTGACACTTTTTGCGAGATTAACCGCATCAGGACTATCACCATGAACACAAATAGAATCCGCCTGTATAGCAGTAAAAGTACCCTCTATCGATTCAACACCCCCTTTTTGTACTAGCTTTAACATACGCTGAGCCACCAATTGAGGATCGTGTAATACAGCCCCCTCTTGTTTGCGCGAAACAAGTGTGCCATCAGCATGATAAGCTCTATCAGCAAAAGCTTCGGCAACAACATGTAATCCTTTCTCTTTCGCAAGTGTGATCAGTGGCGATCCCGCTAAAGCCACTAATATAAGTTGTGGATCAATAGCTAAAATAGCTTCAATAACCGCTAATGCTTGGCGTTTATCATGAGCAATGGTGTTATAAAGCGCACCATGAGGTTTAACATAAGTCACCTTCATACCGACAGCTTTTGCTAAACCTTGCAAAGCGCCAATTTGATAAATGACATCAGCGGTTAATTCATCACTGGCAATATCCATATTGCGTCGCCCAAAACCCACTAAGTCAGGATAAGCAACATGAGCACCTATCGCGACTTGATGCTGTTTCGCTGCTTTTAATGTTTTTAAAATGCCTTCTGGTGAACCGGCATGAAAACCACAAGCAATATTGGCACTGCTGACAATTTCAAGCACTGCAGCATCATTGCCCATACGCCATTGACCAAAGCTTTCACCTAAATCACTATTTAAATCTACCGCTTTTATCATCGTTATTATTCTCTTAAGCAATATTGAGGTAATTGAAAATAGCGCCAACAGACATGATCCCCATATACCAAGTCAAAGCGCAGACTAAAATTGCCGACCATTGCAACCACATTGGATATTTATAGCCATTCATAAGATCTTGACGACGCCATGCAACAAAAATAAATAACGTCATACCAATAGGTAAAATCAATCCGTTGAAGCCACCAGCAAAGACTAATAAGGCAGCAGGAGCTGTTCCCATAACCATATAAATTGCCAATGAAATAGCGATAAAAATAATGGTAGCAATATTGCGTTGACGCTCTGTAATACCCTTTTTAAACACGGTTATAAACGACATAGACGTATAAGCAGCACCAATCACACTAGTCAACGCAGCTGCCCATAAAATAAGACCAAAAATTCGTAGTCCAGTTAAGCCCGCTGCATGTTGGAATGCTTGAGAAGCAGGATTAGCCGCATGGCTGGAAATATCTAGTGTCACTCCACTTGCGACAACACCTAAAATTGCTAAAAATAGGATATAACGCATTAATCCAACCACTAATATCCCTTTAGTTGCCGCGCTAGATACCGCATCGATATTTTCAATACCTGTTGTACCTTTATCGAGCAGACGATGTGCTCCTGCATAACAAATATAACCACCAACCGTACCTCCGACGATGGTTGTTATAGTGGCAAAATTAATCGTATTAGGCAGTACTGTTTGTTTTAATGCTTCACCTATAGGAGGATTAGACGCAAACATTACAAAAAGTGTTAATAAAATCATCACGATGCCAAGAACAATGATCATGCGATCAATAAAATGACTCGCTTTGCGTGAAGAGAAGATATAAATCGCCAGTAAAGCACTTAAAACCCCACCCCATTTAGGATCCAGTCCTACCATGGCATTAAGCCCTAAACCAGCCCCAGCAATATTACCGACATTGAATACCAAACCACCAAAAATAACCAATACAGCTAATAAGTATCCACTACCGGGAATTGCCTTATTCGCAATATCAGAAGCGCGCATGTTAGTCACGGTAATGACTCGCCAAATACTTTGTTGCACAACAAAGTCAATAACGATAGAAGCTAATATCCCAAATGCAAAGGCTGCTCCCATCGTCGCTGTAAAGGTAGCTGTTTGCGTAATAAAACCTGGACCAATTGCAGATGTAGCCATTAAAAAAATCGCTGCAATTAATGATGAACGCCTATTTTTTATAAATGATGGTGATGTTGTATTCACAGGATCTTGTGTAGCCATAACTGGCCCCCTTTTATCATAATTATTTTAATTATTATTGCTTAGGTAAGTAGTAAGGCAATTAGCATGCCATTGTTGAGCACGGAGTAATAATTGTTAATCAATAGATATTAGATTGTTGAACAATTAATAATAATAGATGAATAAATAAGCAAATAGATTTAAATATACGATGATAAAAGTGCCAACAAGATCTCATTTTTAACATTTTGTTGACATTTGAGTGGAGGAATAAAAAATAGATATGCCCCAAAATAGCGCATAAAAAAGAGTTATGCGCAAAATTGGTGCATACATTTTGGCATCAAATACAGTTGATAATATAAAAATTTATTAAAGATTTTGTTAACTATTTTTAATAAAAACAAGGATAAAGAGAGTGAGGAAACTAGCACAGTTGTATATTAGAGGTTATATATTATATAGCTGACTGTTAGAATAGAGGCTTCTATTACGTTTATAGCAGAAGATAATGCAGAAAAAAACATCGCCACAGATCCTTTGCCAAAAAATCGCTGATATTATTCGCCAAAAAATTACTATCGGCGAATTACCTCCAGGAGAGAGGCTTTCAGAAGCTACTTTAAGCGAGCAGCTTGAAATATCTCGTAATACATTAAGAGAAGTATTTCGTATATTAACCCAAGAAGGCCTATTAACCTATAAACCTAATCGTGGTGTGTTTGTTTCTGTACCAGATATGGCATCAATTATGGATATTTATCGCGTAAGAAGGCTGATTGAATGTGATGCTTTACGACATGCCTATCCAATGCACCCAGCCATATCCCGCATGCAAGATAACGTTAATCAAGCAAAAATGTTTCAACAACAAAAAGATTGGAATAGCGTTGGAACCTGTAATATGCATTTCCATACCGCTATCGTCGAGCTTTCTGATAGCCCTAGGTTATTTAAACAATATCAACTTATTTTAGCAGAATTACGATTAGCCTTTGGTTTACTCAATGATCCCCAGTTATTACATGCTCCTTATATTGAGAAGAATGAGCATATTTTAACGCTATTAATGAATGGGAAAGCGCAAGAAGCGGCAATCGAAATGGAAAGTTATTTAGAAATATCCGAGCGAACCGTATTAGCCGCTTTTTCTCGCCACAACATCTGTTAATATCAACGAAAAATAGATAGTAAAATTGCCCTCATCTAGAGCATGCTTAAATTTACAGGATTAGTTTTCAAACGCAAAAAAGCCAACCCAGTGGGTTGGCTTTCTCGTCTTATTTAATGCTTGGCAGTTCCCTACTCTCACATGGGGAGACCCCACACTACCATCGGCGCTACGGCGTTTCACTTCTGAGTTCGGCATGGGATCAGGTGGGACCACCGCGCTATGGCCGCCAAGCAAATTCGGTTTTAATTACCCGTTATCTTCTGTTATCACAGTCTATAACCAGTAATTCAATCTTAAACAAGCTGACTTTATCGTTTCGTCTCTCTGACAAAACACTTTCGGTGTTGTCAGGTTAAGCCTCACGGTTCATTAGTACTGGTTAGCTCAACGTATCGCTACGCTTACACACCCAGCCTATCAACGTCTTAGTCTTAAACGTTCCTTTAGGTCGCTTAAAGCGACAGGGAAGACTCATCTCGAGGCAAGTTTCCCGCTTAGATGCTTTCAGCGGTTATCTCTTCCGCACTTAGCTACCGGGCAATGCCATTGGCATGACAACCCGAACACCAGTGGTGCGTTCACTCCGGTCCTCTCGTACTAGGAGCAACCCCTCTCAATCTTCCAACGCCCACGGCAGATAGGGACCGAACTGTCTCACGACGTTCTAAACCCAGCTCGCGTACCACTTTAAATGGCGAACAGCCATACCCTTGGGACCTACTTCAGCCCCAGGATGTGATGAGCCGACATCGAGGTGCCAAACACCGCCGTCGATATGAACTCTTGGGCGGTATCAGCCTGTTATCCCCGGAGTACCTTTTATCCGTTGAGCGATGGCCCTTCCATTCAGAACCACCGGATCACTAAGACCTACTTTCGTACCTGCTCGAGCCGTCACTCTCGCAGTCAAGCTGGCTTATGCCTTTGCACTAACCGCATGATGTCCGACCATGCTTAGCCAACCTTCGTGCTCCTCCGTTACTCTTTAGGAGGAGACCGCCCCAGTCAAACTACCCACCAGACACGGTCCCCGACCCAGTTTATGGGCCTAGGTTAGAACATCAAACGTTAAAGGGTGGTATTTCAAGGTTGGCTCCATGCAGACTGGCGTCCACACTTCAAAGCCTCCCACCTATCCTACACATCAAGGCTCAATGTTCAGTGTCAAGCTATAGTAAAGGTTCACGGGGTCTTTCCGTCTTGCCGCGGGTACACTGCATCTTCACAGCGAGTTCAATTTCACTGAGTCTCGGGTGGAGACAGCCTGGCCATCATTACGCCATTCGTGCAGGTCGGAACTTACCCGACAAGGAATTTCGCTACCTTAGGACCGTTATAGTTACGGCCGCCGTTTACTGGGGCTTCGATCAGGAGCTTCGCTTGCGCTAACCCCATCAATTAACCTTCCAGCACCGGGCAGGCGTCACACCGTATACGTCCACTTTCGTGTTTGCACAGTGCTGTGTTTTTAATAAACAGTTGCAGCCAGCTGGTATCTTCGACTGGCTT
>NZ_CAWQGX010000013.1:0-237751 GCF_963894685.1 Proteus sp. G3927
AACTATTAATATAAAAATTCGGAGTCCAAAATAATGGCTTTTAAATATAAAATAACAATAATCATATTTTTGCTATCTTTTATTTTTTTTGTAGTGTATGAGTTTTTTATTCCCGTTAAAGTCATGGGAGTACATAAAGATACGTATACCACCTCTATTCTGGTTGAGGATTTTCCGATAACTGATTATGGAAAAATAATATGGTGGAAAAATAATCAAGATGTTTTAGATAAAAAGTATAATTTATTTAAAGCTAAAGATAGCTCCTTCTATATTTATATATGGAATTATGGTGATGGATATTTAGAAGAAGGAAAATACGATCGATTATGTTTTACTGAAATTAAAAGTAACAAAAAATGTATAGAAAAAGATAAAGTGATGTCAATAATGTATTCTTTAAATGAAGAGGAAATTAGGATCGGTAATTCTGCATATATTAAAGATAAAAATGGTTCTTTTATAAAGAAAGACAAGGATGCTAATACAACTATCACAGTAGTCCCTAATGCATAACTTGGTCACAAGTGGTGATAATAGCTTATTCACATTTTATGCTTAAAAATATATTTTGCTGTTTATATTAAAAATATAACGCTAAATCTTTGTGAAACAATGCGAAGTTATCGTGTTTCGTCTCCATGTTTGCCCAATAGCTTCTATGAGAATTTTTTATTAATTATTGAGTTAAGTAATATTATCCATTGCAACTGGGCGCTGTTTTTCATCTAAGTAGTAGTGAATGCCGGCCTCAATATTATCTTCACCTTCATAGAAAACGTTAAAGCGGGTGCGTTTTCCATCGTGATAGGCAATCACAGCACTACCGTCTTTTCCTAAGCAGAATTGCTGAAGATGCCCTGTTGAGATACACACGCTGTTATCCCCAGATACAGAGAGTGTGCAGTTATCTCCTGTGTTGATAGCAATGGCGTTATCGCCAGTAACAGTAATATGTGCTAAATCACCAGTATTGGTTATTTTTGTACGGGATTGAGTCGCATTAATAAAGTTTCTTATGCCACTATTGGCAATATGCGCCCCTTGACCAGAAGCGTAAATTTTAACATCGTTGCCACTATTACAAATACGAGAGCGTCCTCCTAAGCTACCAATACGACATTGATCTGCCGTATTACTGATCTTTCCAGCAAATCCGCTGTTGATTAATTGGTTACTATAACCAGTGTTAGCAATACTGTTTTCATCACCGGATAAGGCGACAATATTATCACGACCACATAATGCAAGGGCGGTGTTAAATTGTTGGCTTTTGACAATCAGTTGATGCCATTCGGTAGAAAACTGGATGTTTTCGTCGCTAGATTGCGGTTGGTGATAGGGTAAACGTTGTAATGTCACACCGGTTTGTTTTTCATTGCCTAACAGGGACAAGATGTTTTCTATCACTTCTTGTTCCTGTTTGGCAAAAGAGGACTGACTAAAATGACGCAGATAAATATATTGAATTAAGCTTTCTATCCATTGTGTTTGACGTTGTTTTATCAATTCATTATGGATAGCACGGTAAGTACCTCCATGGGGAAAATAACGCAAAAACCAACGATAAAGTGAACTTGAAACATGCAGTTGGCGTAAGTCTTCTTTGGTTAGTGTGATATTTTCCTGTGAAGGGACTGACATATAAGCTCCTTGATCCATCTATTTATTAGTGTCTATGGTAGCCGTCAACCATACTGCGAAAGGTTTGGAATGGCGTTCTTCCGGTGGTACACAGGTAAAGGTGACCAAAGATAAAAAAGACACTACACACGGCTAGTATTTGGTGAATTATTAATAACCAAGCTTTAAATAGCACAGCATCAGCAGGGATAAACATGGGATTTTGCAGTAAGATCCCAGTGATTAAAAGTAATGGTACTAATGCATACATCACACCTAAATAAGCCATTTGTTGCAGTGGATTAAATTTAACCTTGGGAGTGGCTGGAAAAGGATGATCTTCCCCCTTAATAATGCCGTAAAGATAAAAACGCGTTTGCATTAATACTCGTTGCAACCAGTTTTTACTGTCAATACGGTAAAATTTACCATTGCCACCAACAAGATTAATTAACACAAAGGACAACCAGCATACTAAGAGTAGATAACCACAAATTTCATGCACATTGACGAGTAACGCCGTGTCATGTGCCGAGAGTAGGGCGAAATGGTTAATCCCGCCACTGAGAAGGAGTAAGATAAATAAAGTTGCATTACTCCAATGCCATAAACGTACCGCTTTTGAGTAAAGATAGAGTTTCTCTTCTTGATGATGCTCTCCATGGGGTGTGGCAAAGCGGTAACGTAAAAAACCATGAAGTGCGAGTACAAGTAGCATGCCGACAAATAATACGCCGGCAACAATTAACCAAAGTGGCAAATAGTCCGGTGTATAGATTAAGACATACTGTTTGAGTGAGGCTTGAAATTGTGCTGCATTTGGCATGATATTTATTGCACTCATACGTTATCTCCCCCTTGTACATGAGGTCCAACACGTCGATAAAGATGCGGTTTTCCTACTCCATCAAGTTGATAGAGATAGTAGTCATGTGTTTTTAGCCATTGCTGAATTTGTGGGCTATCTTCTCTACCAAAGAGTAGGGCGTTTTGTGGGCAAGCGCTGACACAAATCGGTGGGAACCCTTTTTGTAATCGAGACTCAAGACAAAAGTCACATTTATCAGCAACATGTGTTACGGGATTAAGATAACGAACTTGGTAAGGACAGGCTGATATGCAATAACTACAGCCAATACATTTCTCTTTATTAACGCGAACAATACCATTGCTTTCATCGCGCCAAGATGCGCCCGTAGGACAAACCGAGATACAAGGAGCATCTTCACACTGCTGACATGAGTGTCTAAAAAAATGGTACTTATCGTTATCTTCTTTTAAGCTTAATGGAATGTGTGCAATATCCATTCGCGCCATTCCGGTTGGTACTTTATTTAATCGACGGCACGCTGTGGCACAAATATTACAGCCATTACAGCGTGTTTCGTCATGGATCATGGCATAGCGTATCGGTTTTTTATCTGTGGCTGCCGCTAAGGCACTCCCCAGTGGCGCACTGAAAAAGATCACAGAACCTATACCTGCTACAAATTTACGGCGAGAAACACGCATTATTTTTGCTCCTCAATCTGATGCTGTTGTAATACCCACAGAACATTTCGTCGACAGGGTAGAGCACTAAGGATTTTCATATTGTTCTACCTCCAGCCATTCTGTTAATCCTCTCGCCTTGCCATAACTCATTAGGGTGCTACTAAATAGGTAAGGGGCATTGTTAGAGGCGAATATTTGCTGAATATCTTGAAAATCAGGGTGAGTTTTCATCAGCGTCAATGCATCGTCTATTTCTGCAGCGGTGTAATAAAAAGGCTCCAACATCAACATGCTTTGCTTCAATGGTCGAGGGTAGGTTTCGCATTCAAAGCGAACTAAACCTGCAATGGCAGTACAAATATCGGTATATCTATTGAGAAGCTGTAATTGTGCATAGTTATCTGACATAACAGTGTCAGAATAGAAATAATCCTCACCATTATGTGTTAAATAAGTAATATCAACGAAAGCGTCCTCTTTCAACGCGACTCTTAATTGCATTACCTCTTCTTCAGAGAGTGAATAAGGCGCATCATACAGCGTGGAAATAGCTAATAGTTCACCTTCTTTTGAACATTGACGGATTGCATTGGCTAGGTGTTGTTCAGCCGATAATTGCGCGATATCTTCAATTTGTTCTTCTGTAGTATCCGTTAAGGTGTGAGTACCATGCCCAATACCTCTCTCTGATAACGGCAATAGCCAACGACGAAGAGAAATATCCGGTTGTTCTAAAGTAATATCAGCATCATGAGCAATATCAGGTGGTATAGAGGCTGATGCATTCTGTTTATTCATCATGATCTCCTTTACCTATTAATTGGGTAATAAGCCACGTGATGCTAAATCGTCAGCAACATCTTGTAATCCAAGGCGTACTAAAGTTGCTTTTGTTGGACAGCCTAATTGTGGATCCCAGCCCATTTCTTCATAAAATAGGGTGAGAGAGAGTTGCATATCTTCTCTATCCATTTTGTCTGTCCCTTCCGTAAAGACAGGAATATCAGGATCTTTATCAAATACCCATGAACAGATTTGGTCATGCTCATTACGCATATCCATTGTGTTCATTAACTTAACCGTGTAAGCACGATGTAAAGTGAAGATGCGTTCTGAGGCTAAATCAAGATCTTGAGAAGTGGTTGGTTCACCGGTAATGGCAGTGAAAAATTTTGCTTCCATATCTAAATCGCCACGATAGTTGCGGCTTTTATGAGGTGATACGGTCATTGGCCATACCCAGTTACATAATGTCACGGCATCATGTAGGCAACTACGCAAAATGGTCCATTTGGTATAGGCAATTTTTGCTTTATTAATCGGCGTGTAGTTTTTGGTTTCATCAAAAGCATCACCAGAGCCAAATAGTTCACCTGCAATCTCTTTTTGTAATTTTAGCGGTAAACCACTACCGATATAGTTGATATGAGTATGTGTCATCGCATCGCGGTTAAACATACAGTTGACGATGGAGCCTACTTGAGCAGAAGCTTCATTTGCATGGTGAATAGGGAAACCCATCGGTGACCAAAGTTTATTTTTCTTATTACCCCAATATTCCTCACCTAAATTCCAGCGTTGTGCAATTAAATAAGAGCCATCAGCAAGGTGACTAAATTCACCTTTACGATGGGCTAAGCGGTAATAGAAATCTTTGATAAATGCGGGATCACCTTCTTCAAGTTTATCCCAAGGAATATCGTTATACTCTTCTTCAGAAAGAACGCGTTTAAAAACGCCGTGGGTATAGCAATAAGTAAAGTCACGATGAAGCTGACCGTAGTTGCACCATAAGCCCATATCATCAAAAATATTGAGGCCGACAAGATTACCAACAACATTGGCATCGCCTTTTTTCTCAATATCTTTCGGGCCATTAGGGAAAATGGTGGTATGAACAAAGTTGGCGACACAAGTGTTTCCGCCTGTTTGAGGTACGCCAAATTTTTTCGCTTGCGGGACATTAAGTTGTGACATACAGCGAATAGGGCATGAGTGGCATCCCCCCATTTTTACCGTGTATTGTTCTGCTTCTGGGCCAAGATCGAAGGTTGATTTCATGGTTCTAAAGCCGACAGTATTGGCATTGCCCGGTGGGATCTCCCCTGTTTCAATGGGGCCACCTTCAGCCGCTCCCCAATAAAGCCCTTTACGTGCAGTCCAGCGTGAACCCGGATGTGAATACTCTGCCCAAGATTGCGGGGTACTTGGTACGACGTGATTATTATTTGCGCCAATGAGTTGTGTCATCATATAGTCGTTAAGCTCTTTTAACGCTTTACGATCGGCAACATTAACGCCACGGCTTCCTTCAACCACAATCGCTTTTAATTTTTTAGCACCAAGTACGGCACCAATTCCAGCACCACCACTGTGGTTACGACTATTGATAAGTCCTGAAAGAGGGACAAGGTTTTCACCTGCAGGGCCAATAGCAGCAACACACGCTTCAGGGCTTGTTTGAGCACAAAGTTCTTCTGTTGTTTGACGAGTTCCTTTTCCCCATAAAAAAGAGGCATCTTCAATGGAAACTTGGTCATCATCAATATGGATCCACACGGGTTTATCTGCTTGACCTTCAATGATCAACGCATCATAGCCGGCAAATTTCATCCATGCGGCAAAAAAGCCTCCCATATGGGCATCAACCACTAAATTACCGCGAGTAAAGGTTGAAAGAGAGGTGATATTGACGCGAGAGCTACAGGGTGCGCCTGATCCTGTTAGCGGGCCTACCGCAAATACCACTTTGTTTTCTTCATCAAAAGGTTTTACACCGGGTGCAACTTCTTCATACATAATTTTGTAGCCAAAGCCCATACCACCAATTAAGGATTTGTATTGGCTTGAGCTTTCGCGAGAGATGGCACCGGTAGTTAAATTAATTCTTAGTATATTGCCAGTCCAGCCGTTAATCATAATATTGCTTCCTAATCTAAAGAGGGGTCAATGAGGTGATTGCCAAGAAAAATCAAACGGTAATTTCTTTCCATTCAATAATGTGTAATGCCCCTGTTGGGCATGCTGAGGCGCATTCACCACATAAATTACATTTACCGGATTTTTTCGTTTGTGGATTGACGGTTGCCATCATCCACGGGCAAGCTGTTGTACAAGCGGCACAGCCGATACAACGACGAGTATCAACGACAATACAGCCAAACTCTTCTTGATAACGGATAGCTTTTACTGGGCAGACGTTCATACACTCGGGTGTTTTGCATTGGCGACAAGTATCAGTGGTAAAGTTTAAGTCGCCATATAAGCCCCCTCCAGAGCCAATGCCTTTATCACCAAAATAGAAATGACGATGGATTTTAGTACGGGAGAAGAAAGAGCCAACGCTACCATCATTCCATGTTGTACATGCTGTTTCACAACGATGACAGCCAGTGCAACGGGCACGATTAGTCACTAATACACCTTTAGGTGTGGTTGTCAGTTGAATAACGCCACTGTCTATTTCTTCTTGCTTACAACCTAAAAGAGAAAGTAGTGCGGGTGCTATGGTGATCCCTGCCAGCCCTTTACCGGATATTCGCAGAAACTCTAGTCTTGATAGTCCAATATCTAATATAGGACGATGATGTGTATCAGACATTAATATTTATCTCCGCTTAACTAATTTAAATAAGAAATAATTTGTGATGATAAATGTGTTCTTTTCTCTACTTGTTTTTCGTTGTATATAAAATATAATAACGATTGGTTTAGAATAGACATAATAGTTATCAACACTTTTTATTACTGAAAATAGCTTGTGGTGAATTGTTAAATATTTGTATTTACAATATGTTACATTCGGTTTTTACGTATTTTTCATTAACCATTATGATATTGTGGTTATTAAAAAATTTATTCTGTGACTGCAATCATAGAAATAAAATTAATTATCGTTAGTTAAAAAATTAAATTAAGTGATTATTGTTCTTATCTGTAATTACGAAGGATAATTAATATTGTTTATATATATTCTATTATTTAAATAGAATATAAAGATATTTGTTCTTATATTACGTTTGAAATTATTGTTTTAATGATGAATTGATATTTAATATTAATTATTTATTTAATGAAAAATGAATCTTGATTATTATTAATAAAAAAAGATATTAATAAATTGTAAAACAGTGACGAGATCATTTTTATAAAAAAAGAAACCTTGTCTAATAAAGAGAAGGTTTCTTTTGCCAATGGTATTATATGATTTTATGGTTAGTAGCCCACGGCTTTACCTGCTGGACGTCGAACATCATTTGAACCATAAAGATAACCTTCGCGTATCGCCCCTGAAACAGCAGAATCATTACCTGACGAAGCAGGGATCACTCCTTGTTCTCCTGGAAGGCCGACCATAATCAATTCAGCCGCGCCCCATGGCGTTTGTTCGACCATTTTATATCCCATGGCAGAAAGTTTTTCTAAGGTATCTTTTGATAATCCTCGTTGTTCATAATAAACCTCATCAGGTAGCCATTGATGATGAATTCGAGGGCTATTGACGGCTTCTTGGGGGGACATACCAAACTCAATAATATTAAGTGCCGTTTGTAAGGTGATTGAGATAATACGAGAGCCTCCCGGTGAGCCTAATACAAGAAAGGGTTTGCCATCTTTAGTCACAATGGTTGGACTCATTGAGGACAGTGGACGTTTTAATGGGGCAATACTATTTCGTTCACCTTGTACTAAGCCATAAAGATTTTTTTCGCCAACTTTAGTTGTAAAATCATCCATCTCATTATTGAGGAAAAAGCCAGTCCCCGGGGCGATAACGACAGCACCAAAACGACCATTGATGGTGTAAGTGGTTGAAACGGCATTACCATCTTTATCAATCACCGAATAATGCGTGGTTTCAGGGCTTTCATGAGGTGCAATACCGGGTTGTACCTTTTCTGATGGGGTGGCTTTATTCGGTGTAATTTGTTGGCGAAGCTCTGCGGCGTAGGCTTTACTTAATAACTTTTCTGTTGGATTGTTTATAAATTGCGGATCGCCAAGAAAGGTGTTTCTATCCATATAAGCATGACGCATAGCTTCTGTGAGCGTGTGAACATATTCGGCAGAGTTAAAACCCATCGATTTCAGATCGTAGCCTTCTAAAATATTCAGTGTTTGGCAAATAGTGACGCCCCCTGAACTGGGAGGAGGAGCAGAGATAAATTCATAACCTCGATAAGTACAGGTAATGGGAGGTGTTTCGGTAATAGTGAAGTTCGCAAAATCTTCTTTGGTTAATAACCCATTATGCTGTTTTGAAGCTTGTTCTACTTTTTTAGGGATTTCCCCTTGATAGAAAGCATCAGCACCTTGGTTGGCGATAAGTTCAAGTGTATTGGCTAAGTCTGTTTGAATGAGGCGATCGCCAGGCTGCCATGGTGTTCCATCAGGCTTTAAGAAAATTTTTGCTGATTCAGGATCTTGTTTAAATCGCTCTGTGGTGGTGTCTAATACGTCAGTATCAGCACGGGTTAAAATATAGCCTTCTCTGGCTAGTTTAATAGCGGGAGCCATCACTTCTTGGCGTGAAAGAGTGCCATATTTTTCTAATGCTGCATCAAGTCCTTTCACTGTACCCGGCACCCCTGAGGCAAGATAGCCGTATAGGCTTGCCTCTTTAATCAAGTTACCGTCTTTATCTAAATACATATTTTTAGATGCTGCCGTAGGCGCCGTTTCTCGAAAATTAATAAAGGTATTGGTGCCATCAGCAAGGTGTATAGTCATAAAACCACCACCGCCAATATTTCCACAACAAGCATTTACCACAGCTTGTGCATAGCCAACAGCAACAGCTGCATCAATGGCATTCCCTCCTTTTTGCAAAATATCTTTTCCTACTTGTGAGGCTAAATGTTGTGAAGAGACCACCATACCTTGTTGTGCTTCAACCGCTGGCTCATAGGCGGCATAGAGTGCAGGTGAAAAAAGTGTGGTAAGTAACAGCAGGTGCGTTTTTTTTATAGTAATCATGATTATATCCATTAATAACAGTGGGTTAGTTTCAATAGAGATAAGTGAAAGTAGGTGTGTATACGCTAGTATTAATGTGGTTAACAATTACGTAACAATAAGTATAGAGAGAAGTTATTAATGACGAGAATTTTTTTTGAAGAGATGATCACAAAATCATCTTTAAGTGAATAAATAATAATGTTATGTACAAATAGTAATCTTAATAAATTGAGTTGAAAGGCAAAAGAATAGATGGAGTATTAATAAAAAAGCCTGTTTTCACAGGCTTTTAGCAAATATTTGTTTAGCTTACTGGAATATTACAGTTTGCCTGAGTTCGCTTTCAGATATTTAGCAACACCGTCTGGAGATGCGCCCATACCTTCTTGGCCTTTTTCCCATTGTGCAGGGCAAACATCACCATGCTCTTCGTGGAATTGTAGTGCATCAACCATACGGATCATTTCGTCAATATTACGGCCTAATGGCAGGTCGTTTACCACTTGGTGACGAACGACACCTTCTTTGTCGATCAGGAATGAACCACGTAGTGCAACACCCGCTTCTGGATGTTCGATACCGTATGCTTTAATGATATCGTGTTTGATATCAGCAACCATTGGGTATCTTACTTCACCAATACCGCCATCATCGATAGCTGTTTTACGCCATGCGTTATGTACGAATTCTGAGTCCATAGAAACGCCGATGATTTCAACACCACGTTTTTGGAACTCTTCAAAACGGTGATCAAATGCAATCAGTTCTGAAGGGCAAACAAAAGTGAAGTCCATTGGCCAGAAGAAAATAACCGCAGGTTTGCCTTTGATAAATGAATGCAGGTTGAAATCATTAACAATTTCACCGTTACCTAAAACAGCAGCTGCTGTGAAATCTGGGGCTTTGCGAGTAACCAGAACCATAATGTACTCCTGTAAATTGAAAGAGTTTATACTCGTCATATTTCAAGTTGTCGCGTTGTTGACTGCGTTCATTCGCACTAGTCACATACCTTTGTATGCCCCTAGTGACTCATTCACTTGCCATCTAGCTACATCTCGAACTATTTAGAGTAATTTAAGGGGATGCCCTGTTTTTAAATTTAGGGTGATGCCCTGTTTTTAAATGATGCATACAGCATAAATAATCAATCGTTATTGATAAAATCATACAGAACAATCTATTTGATAGGTTATAACGATGAATTTTATACAACAAAAATGACTTATTTATGACTCCTTGTATAACTATCTATTCTAATCAACTTTATAAATGAATACTACGCTTGTTAACGGATCGTTACCAATAAAAAGATAAATTGACGTAGTCTCTGTTTGCTCGATTCAATGTAATGCTTAACCATGACAAACAGATGAATAAAAAGAGCCTTAATGTATCAGTCATCCAGCTGATGATGTTGTGCTCTTTCTAACAATTGTGGATAAAATTGCCAAAAAATCTCACTTAACTCTTTATAATGCGTTTCTAGTGCAATATAAGAGCCTGCAAGCGCACTTAAACGCGGTCTTCTTTTTGCCATGCCTTTTAACGTCTGTGCTATATAAGTTTTATCAGCATAACGAGTCAACCACGCTTGGGGCCATAAATATTCATTGAGCTCTTGAAATTTTTCCGGAGTTCGCCATAAATCCGGTTCAATGGTATTGCGCACATAAGTAACAAATTCCAAGAGCGGTATGTCAGGTTCAAATTTATCCCAATGTAGTGAGAGAAAATGATCCCAAAATATATCCAAAGTAATGGGTGCAACGCGGCGGTATTCATTCGGAAAAAGTTGTCGAGCTTGTTTAACTAATGGATGAGTATCAGTCAGCACATCAATACGCCTATGCATGTGAATGCCGTCAATTACCGCTTGGCTGTAATCGTTACTCGGCGTACCTTTTACATAGTCCGCCATCATATTGCCTAATAAGGAGCTTTTCGCTCTAAAGGCGAGGTGTAAGTGAGCAAGATAGTTCATTGTACTATCATAGCGCTTTTTAAATAAAAAAGTGCTTCTTTGTTGCACTGATTAACATGCAGCACTAGACTAGTGCGCCTGTTTTTTATGAAAGTAGTCGTTTAATTATGCGTGTATCCGATTTTAGATTTGACCTGCCTGAGTCCTTAATTGCTCATTATCCTCACCCCCAACGTAGTGGGTGCCGATTATTATCCCTAGAGGGGAAAACGGGCAATTTATCTCACGGTGTCTTTACGGATGTATTAGATAAACTCAATGCCGGTGATTTACTTGTATTTAATAATACTAGAGTGATCCCCGCGCGTATTTATGGTCGTAAAGCCTCCGGTGGCAAGATAGAAGTATTAGTGGAGCGTATGCTAGATGAACATCGTGTGTTAGCCCATGTTCGTGCATCAAAGTCACCCAAAGAGGGCGCATCACTGATTTTAGGGGAAGACGAAAGTGTACAAGCAACCATGATTGCACGCCATGATACACTATTTGAAATCCGTTTTGATGATGAAAGAGATGTGCTGACTATTTTAAATAGTATCGGTCATATGCCTCTTCCTCCTTATATTGATCGTCCAGATGAAGGATCCGATAAAGAGCTTTATCAAACGGTCTATAATGAGCGTCCCGGTGCAGTAGCTGCACCCACAGCCGGATTGCATTTTGATGAGCCGTTATTAGAAGCACTACGTAACAAAGGCGTTGAGATGGCCTTTGTCACTTTGCATGTTGGTGCTGGCACTTTCCAGCCTGTTCGTGTGGATAATATCGAAGAACACACTATGCATTCCGAGTATGCTGAAGTCCCTCAAGAGGTGGTAGATGCCGTGCTCGCTTGTAAGGCACGAGGTAATCGGGTGATTGCCGTGGGTACAACGTCTGTTCGCTCTTTAGAGAGTGCGGCTAAAGCTGCCAAAGATGCATTAATTGCTCCTTTTTTTGATGATACGCAAATTTTTATTTATCCAGGTTACCAATATCAAGTTATTGATGCTTTGATAACTAACTTCCATTTGCCAGAATCAACCTTAATTATGCTGGTTTCCGCATTTGCTGGTTATAAAAATACCATGAATGCTTATAACGTAGCGGTTGAGCAAAAGTATCGTTTTTTCAGTTATGGTGATGCGATGTTTATTACGCGTAATCCTTTAGCTATCAATGAAAAAGTGGGTGAAGAGTAGGGCTTTATTCTATTTTTTAACGTTTTTTTTCATTTTATGACCGGTTATGTCAATTTTGCTGCTTGATCTCTTTGACTAAGCACAGCTTTTGTTGATGTAACATATACAGCCGTCTAACAAATGATTAGAATGTGCTGTTTTTATTATGCATTGGACTGTTTTTCTGATGCTTGGAGGATGAGTGAAATACGAATTAGATAAAACAGATGGTCATGCCCGTCGTGGTCGTCTTAAGTTTGAACGCGGTGTCGTTGAAACACCTGCATTTATGCCTGTAGGGACATACGGTACAGTTAAAGGGATGACACCTGAAGAAGTTGAAGCCACAGGTGCACAAATCCTTTTAGGCAATACTTTCCATTTATGGTTACGTCCTGGTCAAGAGATCATGAAATTACACGGTGATTTGCATGACTTTATGCAGTGGAAAGGGCCAATTTTAACCGATTCAGGTGGTTTCCAAGTCTTTAGTTTAGGCGCAATGCGTAAAATTAAAGAAGAAGGTGTGCATTTCCGTAACCCAATTAATGGCGAAAAGATTTTCTTAAGCCCAGAAAAATCAATGGAAATTCAGTACGATCTTGGATCAGATATTGTGATGATCTTCGATGAGTGTACGCCATATCCATCAGATTGGGATTATGCTAAAAATTCCATGGAGATGTCATTACGCTGGGCTAAACGTAGTCGTCAACGCTTTGATGAATTAAACAACAAAAATGCATTATTCGGTATTATTCAAGGCGGCGTTTACGAAGATTTACGTGATATCTCAGTGAAAGGGCTAGTGGAAATCGGCTTTGACGGTTACGCTGTTGGGGGCCTAGCTGTTGGTGAACCTAAAGAAGATATGCACCGTATTTTAGAACATGTTTGTCCACAAATCCCTGCGGATAAACCTCGTTATTTAATGGGTGTAGGTAAACCTGAAGATTTAGTTGAAGGTGTTCGTCGTGGTATCGATATGTTTGACTGTGTGATGCCAACACGAAATGCACGTAATGGACATCTGTTTGTAACAAATGGTGTCATTAAAATTCGTAATGCTAAACATCGTTCAGATACATCAACTCTGGATGAACATTGTGATTGCTACACCTGTAAAAATTATAGTCGCGCTTACCTACATCATCTTGATCGCTGTAACGAAATTTTAGGTGCAAGGCTGAATACCATCCATAATTTACGCTATTATCAGCGTCTAATGGCTGAAATTCGTCAAGCAATTGATGAGTCACGTTTCGAAGATTTCGTGCATGAGTTCTACGAACGTATTGGTAAACCAGTTCCACCGCTAAACAGCAGTGCGAGTAAGTGCGATTAATGTATACGAGAAAGCCCAATTCTGTGTATGATATTGGGCTTATAACTTGAGTATCGTCGATATCGACAACAATGAGGAAAAAGTGAATGAGTTTTTTCATTTCTGATGCTGTTGCTTCTGCTGGACAAGCAGCACCTGAAGCAAGCTTTATGTCTATTTTACCGATGTTAGTGATCTTTATTTTAATTTTCTATTTTATGATCCTACGTCCTCAGCAAAAACGTACTAAAGAACACCGTAAACTGATGGAATCTATCGGTAAAGGTGATGAAGTGTTAACTACTGGTGGTTTAATCGGCCGCGTTGTTAAAGTTTCAGATAACGGCTATATCGTTGTTGCTCTGAATGAAACAACTGAAGTAACTATCAAACGTGACTTTGTTGCCGCTGTATTACCAAAAGGCACAATGAAAGCTATTTAATTTGATTTCCCCAAAGGGAAAAGGGAACTGCCGTGCTAAACCGTTATCCTTTGTGGAAGTATCTGATGTTGATATTCGCTATCCTCATCGGTCTGCTTTACGCACTTCCTAACCTATATGGTGAGGATCCGGCTGTTCAAATCACTGGCGCGCGGGGAACCGCCGCCAATGAGCAAACACTGGATCAAGTTCGATCTTTATTAGATAAAGAAAAAATTGAAGCGAAATCAATCGCCCTTGAAAATGGTGCGATTTTGGCTCGTTTCAGTAACCCTGACATTCAGTTACGTGCCCGTGAAGCGTTGTTACCTGCGTTAGGTGACAAGTTCGTTGTTGCACTTAACCTTGCACCAGCTACGCCAAAATGGTTAGAAGCCATTGGCGGTGAGCCGATGAAATTAGGGTTAGACTTACGTGGTGGTGTTCACTTCTTAATGGAAGTTGATATGGAAACCGCGTTAGGTAAACTTCAAGAACAAAATGTTGATAGTTTACGTACTTTATTACGTGACGAAGGCATTCCATATTCTTCTATCCGCAAAACGGATAATTATGGTGTTGAAATCCGTTTCCGCAACGCTGATGACCGTTCTAAAGCATCAGATTATCTTGCGCGTCGTAACCAAGATCTCATTTTTAGAAATGGGGATAATAACTCGTTAAAAGCTATTTTTACCGACGAGCGTTTACGTGATGCGCGTACTTATGCGGTACAACAAAATATCACCATCCTACGTAACCGTGTCAACCAATTAGGGGTTGCTGAGCCATTAGTTCAACGCCAAGGTGCTGACCGCATTGTTGTTGAATTACCGGGTATTCAAGATACGGCTCGTGCGAAAGAAATCCTAGGTGCAACAGCAACATTAGAATTCCGTTTAGTGAATACTAATGTTGATCCTTCCGCCTTAGAAACAGGACGCATCCCGGGTGACTCAGAAGTGAAATACACTCGAGATGGTAGACCAACCATTCTTTATAAACGTGTTGTATTGACGGGTGACCATATTACCGATTCAACGTCACAAGCCGATGAGTACGGCCAGCCTCAAGTAAGTATTTCACTTGATAGTGCTGGTGGCTCTATTATGTCTAACTTTACCAAAGATAACGTCGGTAAACCGATGGCTACTCTTTTTGTAGAGTATAAAGACAGCGGTAAACGTGATGAAAACGATCGCGCAATTTTGGTAAAAAATGAAGAAGTTATTAACGTGGCTAATATTCAAACCCGTTTAGGTAATAACTTCCGCATTACTGGTATCTCTAATGCGAATGAAGCACGTCAATTATCTCTGTTATTACGTGCTGGGGCATTGATTGCACCTATTCAAATCGTTGAAGAGAGAACCATTGGGCCAACATTAGGTCTTCAGAACATAACTCAAGGTTTAGAAGCTTGTTTATGGGGTCTGATAGCCTCTGTTGCCTTTATGATTATTTATTATCGTAAATTTGGTGTGATCGCGAGTACGGCGCTATTAGCAAACTTGGTGTTAATTGTGGGGGTCATGTCATTATTACCCGGTGCAACGTTAACCATGCCTGGTATTGCGGGTATTGTCTTAACCCTTGCGGTTGCGGTCGATGCTAACGTACTGATCAACGAGCGTATTAAAGAAGAGTTACGTAATGGTCGCTCAGTACAACAAGCTATCCATGAAGGTTATAAAGGTGCCTTCTCCAGTATTATTGATGCGAACTTAACCACGTTAATTACTGCCGTGATCCTTTATGCAGTCGGTACTGGCTCCATTAAAGGGTTTGCTATCACAACTGCTATCGGGGTTGCGACATCCATGTTTACCGCTATTGTGGGTACACGTGCGATTGTAAACCTGCTGTATGGCGGTAAACGCATCAAGAAACTGTCTATTTAAGGAGCACGTTGTGGCACAGGATTATACTGTTGAACAATTAAACCATGGTCGTAAAGTCATTGACTTTATGCGTTGGGACAACGTCGCCTTTACTATTTCGTTTCTGCTTTTGGTAGCATCCATCGCTATCATTTCCGTGAAAGGATTTAACTGGGGATTAGATTTTACTGGAGGAACGGTTATTGAGATCAATCTCAGTCAACCGGCCGATCTAGATAAAATGCGTGATAGCTTGGCAGCCGCCGGCTATAAAGATCCTCTGTTACAAAACTTTGGTAGCAGCCGCGATATTATGGTGCGTATGCCTCCTGTTGAAGGACAGGCTGGTCAAGAATTAGGTAAGAAAGTCATCGATATTATCAATGTTGAAATTGATAATGATGCAACAGTCAAACGTATTGAATTTGTTGGGCCAAGTGTCGGGAGTGAATTGGCTCAAACAGGGGCAATGGCGTTACTTTCTGCACTTATCTGTATTCTGATCTATGTTGGATTCCGTTTTGAGTGGCGTCTAGCATTAGGGGCTGTTATTTCACTTGCCCATGACGTGGTGATCACTTTGGGTATTTTATCACTCTTCCAAATTGAAGTTGATTTAACCATTGTGGCGTCATTGATGTCTGTTATCGGTTATTCCTTGAACGATAGTATCGTGGTATCAGATCGTATTCGTGAGAATTTCCGTAAAATTCGTCGTGGTACCTCTTATGAGATCATGAACGTTTCATTAACACAGACATTAAGCCGTACCATCATGACATCAGCAACAACATTATTAGTTGTGTTGATGCTCTATATCTTTGGTGGTTCAATGCTTAAAGGCTTCTCTTTAGTGATGTTAATCGGTGTTTCATTCGGTACTGTTTCATCTATTTATGTGGCTTCTGCATTAGCACTGAAAATGGGCATGAAACGCGAACACCTGATTGTTCAAAAAGTGGAAAAAGAGGGTGCAGATCAGACAACACTCTTACCTTAATAGAGCGTTTTTCTGACATAAACATCGCAAACACCCTGCCAGTTAATGACTGACAGGGTGTTTTTTGTTCACTGAACAGGTACACTGTTTAGGAGTTTTGTCAACAGTAGGAATAACTATGCATTGTCCATTTTGCACAGCCGTAGATACCAAAGTAATTGATTCGAGACTTGTTGGTGATGGCTCACAAGTGCGCCGTCGTCGTCAATGCCTTGTTTGCCATGAGCGCTTTACTACCTTTGAAGTCGCAGAGCTTGTGATGCCTCGTGTTGTGAAAAGTGATGAAATCCGTGAGCCTTTTGATGAAGAAAAGCTACGTAGAGGAATGCTCAAAGCATTAGAAAAACGCCCTGTGAGTTCTGATGATGTTGAAGCTGCTATTAATCATATCAAATCACAATTAAGGGCAACGGGCGAAAGAGAGATACCTTCCAAACAGATCGGTAATTTTGTTATGGAACAACTAAAGAAACTGGATAAAGTTGCTTATATCCGTTTTGCTTCGGTTTATCGCAGTTTTGAAGATGTGCGCGATTTTGGCGAAGAAATTGCAAAATTACAAGATTAATCATTCGCTTCACACGACTATTTGAAAATAACGATAAATAATAAATCTATGATGACAATTAACAACAGCAACAATCTTACGGGCAATGAGCCGGCTAATGATGAAACCTATATGCGTCGAGCGATAGAGTTAGCTGCATTAGGACGTTTTACAACATCACCTAACCCAAATGTGGGATGCGTGATTGTGAAAGAAGGGAAGATTATAGGTGAAGGTTATCACCATCATGCAGGTGGTCCACATGCCGAAGTGAATGCATTAAATATGGCGGGTGAAAATGCCAAAGGTGCTACCGTCTATGTTACGCTTGAGCCATGTAGCCACTTTGGTAAAACGCCTCCTTGTGCTGATGCTTTAATCAACGCCGGGGTAAAACGTGTTGTTGCTGCAATGCAAGATCCCAATCCTCAAGTGGCAGGACGTGGTTTACATAAATTAGTCGCTGCAGGTATTGATGTTTCTCATGGCGTATTAATGCAAGAAGCTGAAAAATTGAATATCGGCTTTTTTAAACGTATGAGAACAGGGTTTCCTTATATCCAATTAAAACTGGCCGCCTCTTTAGACGGTAAAACGGCATTAGCATCAGGGGAAAGTCAATGGATAACCTCTAACGCTTCGCGGCAAGATGTACAAAACTTTCGCGCGCAAGCTAGTGCTATTTTAACAACGAGTGCCACTGTTTTAGCCGATGATCCTGCAATGAATGTGCGTTGGGAAGCATTATCCGATGAAATAAAAGCGATTTATCCACTAGAGTCATTGCGCCAGCCTATTCGCATTATTACCGATAGCCAAAATAGGGTAACTCCCGACTATAAAATTACACAACTTGCAGGTGAGTGCTTGCTTGCTCGGACTCACTCTCAGCAAGAAGCTTGGCAAGGTGATGTCTCAGAAATTTTGCTTCCTACTAATGGCAAAAATAGTAGTGTCGATTTAGTGTTATTAATGATGCAGTTAGGTAAACGCAATATTAATAGTGTATGGGTTGAGAGTGGCGCACATTTTGCTGGCGCACTATTAGAGCTTGGTCTTGTTGATGAGCTTATCATTTATATTGCTCCGAAAATTTTAGGCAATGATGCTCGAGGTTTATTATCCATTTCACCACTGTCGTCATTATCTGAAGCCCCTGAATTTACAATAGATTCTCTTCAACAAATCGGTCCTGATATCCGCGTTTGTTTAAAACCTCGTTATTAATAGATGCAAATATGTGTGTCTATGGCGCTATTTGTAGTAAAATAGCGCCGTGTGTGTTATTCCCTGTCGTTACGACATTGTTATCAGCCAACTAACTACCTTGATTTATCAAGGATTTTTGGCTCCTTTGCTGTGTTATCATAAAACTGAGCGCAGTAAAGGAAAGAATGTGATAAAATCCGCGCCCCGCGGATAGGAGAAAAAGGTAACCTATGAACGTAATCAAAGGTGTTGTCGCGGCGCCAAACGCACGTGTAGCGATTGCAATTGCCCGTTTTAATAATTTTATTAATGATAGCTTGTTAGAAGGTGCCGTTGATGCACTTGAGCGTATCGGACAAGTTTCCTCAGAAAATATTACCGTCGTTTGGGTTCCTGGCGCTTATGAGTTGCCATTAACTGTAAAAGCATTAGCAGAAAGCGACAAATATGATGCAGTTATCGCGTTAGGTACTGTTATCCGTGGTGGAACCGCACATTTTGAATACGTTGCTGGCGAATGCAGCTCTGGCCTTTCTCATGTTGCAATGCAAAGTGAGATCCCTGTGACTTTTGGTGTATTAACCACTGAAAGCATTGAGCAGGCAATTGAACGAGCTGGTACTAAAGCGGGCAATAAAGGTGCTGAAGCTGCAATGACAGCACTTGAAATGATCAATGTACTTAAAGCCATTAAAGGCTAATCATCTGTTTTAACTAAAGGGGAATTTTGTGAAACCTGCTGCTCGTCGTCGTGCTCGTGAGTGTGCTGTACAAGCTATCTACTCATGGCAATTATCCGGAAATGACATCGCGGATGTGGAATTGGAGTTTTTATCCGAGCAGGATACCCAAGGTGTAGATATTGCTTATTTCCGTGAGCTTTTAGTGGGTGTTGCAATCAATGCAGCACGTTTAGATAAGGCGATGGAGCCTTATTTATCACGTCAACTGGAAGAGCTAGGCCAAGTTGAAAAAGCGATTTTACGTTTAGCTATGTTTGAACTCAGCTTCCGTGAAGATGTTCCTTATAAAGTAGCCATTAACGAAGCGATTGAATTGGCTAAGGTGTTTGGTGCTGATGATAGCCATAAATTTGTCAATGGCGTGTTAGATAAAGCTGCACCAACTGTACGTAAAAAATAACGTTCTTCACGTTTCCTCTATGGTAAATTAATAATCCAAGGCCGGTTACTCCGGCCTTTTATTTAATAAGCATTGCTTCATAGGAAATTGATAATGCCTTGTGGTGAATTCTCCCTCATTAAACAATATTTCACTTCTCAGCCAGTTAAACGCAAAGATGTGAGTACGGGAATTGGGGATGACTGTGCAATATTGACTGTACCTGAAAAGCAACAAGTGGCAATTAGTACTGATACCTTAGTCAGTGGAATACACTTCCTACCAACCATTTCCCCTGAAGATTTAGCGTATAAAGCATTAGCGGTCAATATTAGTGATTTAGCCGCGGTGGGGGCAGATCCTGCTTGGGCTTCATTAGCTTTAACATTGCCAAAAGTCGATAATGATTGGCTTGAGGCCTTTAGTCGCTCTCTATTTGCATTAGCAGAGTATTATTCTATTCAATTGATTGGTGGGGATACAACCAAAGGGCCATTGAGCTTAACTATCACAATACAAGGCTTGGTTCCTCAAGGTATGGCACTATTACGCTCAGGGGCAAAAATTGGTGACTGGATCTATGTTACAGGCTTTTTAGGGGATAGCGCGGCAGGACTCGCGGTTTTACAAAATAGATTACAACCTAGTCAACCAGAAAGCCGAGACTATTTTATTACTAGGCATTTGCGTCCACAGCCTCGTCTTTTACAGGGGCAAGCATTAAGATCTTTAGCAAGTGCTGCTATTGATATTTCTGATGGTCTTATTTCAGATCTAAACCATATTTTAACGGCAAGTGGTTGTGGTGCTCGTATTAACTTAGATGCGTTGCCTTATTCTACGGCAATGAAATCACAGGTGAGTAAAGAGCAAGCTGAAATTTGGGCATTAAGTGGTGGCGAAGACTATGAGCTATGCTTTACCGTGCCTGAAATAAATCGTGGGGCTTTAGATATTGCTTTAGCCCATACGGGAGCTGACTTTCATTGCATAGGGCAAATTATGCCAATTGCAGAAGGTATACGTTATTTACGTGAAGGTAAAGAAGTGCACCCTAATCTGAAAGGGTTTGATCACTTTGGTGATAATAAATAAATCATATCGCTATAAACAAAAGGCGCTTAATGAGCGCCTCTGAAATCAAAATAATGTTATTAATCATTTTAATGATAATTCAAGATTAGCTTTTCTTCACAAATTCAGATTTTAATTTCATTTGTCCAAAGCCATCAATTTTACAATCAATATTATGATCGCCTTCCACTAAACGTATCCCTTTAACTTTTGTACCAATTTTGAGCGGCGTTGAGCTACCTTTTACTTTTAGATCTTTAATGACTGTCACTGAATCCCCATCGGCTAATAAATTACCATGGGCATCTTTAACAATCAGCTCATCGCTATCAGTTGTTGGCTCAGCATCGTTCCATTCGTGGGCACATTCAGGGCAGACATACATTGCCCCATCTTCATAGGTATACTCTGAGTTGCATTTAGGACAAGAAGGTAATGACATAATAATACTCTCAAATTTTTTCAAAATGGGAAGTGATTAATCGTCACAAAGAGGATAACACTTGCCCGATAAACAAAAGGACACATTATCGTTTTAGCGTAAAAAGTCTAATATGATGACCCAAATGACCAAAAATAGTATTGCCACAGATAATGCGAAAGGATAAGAGTATAATAGATCTGATAGAGTTTTGCATCTTTCATGGATTATTGGATAAAAGATGAGAAAAAGTAGATTAAATATAGAAGGTAATACACAAAATAATAAGAAATAATATCATTTAAAAACATAAATTAACTTATTGATTTTATAATTATTTATTTTGTTAACTTAGATAAAATAACTACTCTCTCTTTAAAAGAGAGTATCAGTAATAATAGTGTTAATCTTCTTGTTGTTATTTTATAAAATTTATCACCGGCCTCGTTCAATCAGTTTGGGGGTCTGAGTTAATAACGGTCCAATCCTCAATTCTTAAACCATTAACTCTTTCAAATTCTCGAGTATTATTGGTAACGACTATTAGCCCCTTACTTCTAGTATGTGCTGCTATATGTAAGTGGTTATCACCAACGTGTTTTCCCTGTTTTTCTAGTGTTGCTCTAATGTCTCCATAATGAAAAGCTGCTAAGTCATCGTAAGATAAAACAGTCAGTCGAGAAACAAAGTCGTTAACCGTAGCTAAGTTTTTGGCTGGATTTACACTTTTTTCAGCACCAAAAATGAGCTCAGCGAGTGTAATTGTAGAAATAGCTAATTGTTCAGCATGTTGGTTGAATTTTGGTAATAAAAACTCAGGCTTGCGTTTAATAGTGAATATAACAATAATTTGTATCTAATAGGTATTTAATCATCAAAGGATCCTCTTTCACTTGTGGCTTGATCAGGCCTTTCAGATAAGAAATCATCTGTTACAGACTTTTCTGATAAGAAAAAGCTATCCCATGCATTTTGTATAGGTGTGATTATTCTCTCTTTGCCTTTGACGCGAACAAAAACTTCTTTTACATTATCCGGAAATCGAGTCTCAGCGGGTAATCGAACATTTTGTGTTCTATTGCTCATAAATACTTTGCCATACTGGATCATAGTAATAGCTCCTATAAAAACTGCCATATAGCAGTTTTTATAGGATACCAAATAGGTTGTGTGAAATATATACACAACCTATTAACCTATTAATGTAAAAGATTATTTCCTATGAGCTATCACCGAGCCTCGTTCAATCAGTTTGGGTGTTAACACTAATAGATTGGCTTGTGCTTCAATATCTTCCATACGACGTAATAATTGGCTTACAGCAAGTTTGCCCAATTCATCTTTGGGTTGATGAATAGTCGTTAAAGGGGGGATCATATAAGAGGCTAAATCGATGTCATCATAACCGACGATAGAAATATCATCAGGCACACGTAGTCCTTTTTGATAAATCGCTTGGTAAGCACCGACCGCCATTGCATCATTACAGGTAAATACGGCCTGTGGTTGTATAGGGAGTGAGAGCAGTGTTTGCATTGCACTAAAGCCACCCGCAAACTCAAAATCACTGGTTAAAACCAGCTCTTTACGAATGGGTAACCCAGCTTGTTGCATCGCATTATAGTAGCCTTGTAGGCGATGTTTAGCGGGAAGTTTATCTTGGGGACCCGCAATACAGGCGATGTCAGTAAAACCTTTTTCAATTAAATAATTCGTGGCTAATTCTCCCCCTAATAGGGAGTTATCTTGAATAATATCGCTACTGTATTCAAATGGAGACCAATCCATCATCACCATGGGTAACCGTGGATAACGATTTAATACTTCACTTGATGGTGCGCGGGCTTCAGTACACATTAATAACAGCCCATCGACACGCTTTTGTAGCAAGGTTTCCAGGCTAGTATCCATGCGCTCATAGTCGCCTTCGGTGTTGCATAAAATGAGGCTATAGCCTTGTTCATAGCAACTTCGTTCAACACCTCGAACGACTTCAGCATAAAAGGGGTTATTACTGGCGGTAACTAACATCCCTATGGTACGTGTGCAGTTCATTTTTAAACTACGAGCTAATGCTGAAGGGGCGTAATTTAAGGTTGCTATTGCATGATTAACCTTTGCGCGGATACCTTCACTCACATAACGATTGTTATTGATAACATGGGAAACGGTGGATGTTGAAACACCCGCTAAACGGGCGACATCTTTCATTGTTGCCAAAATATTATGCTCGCTCTGCTAAAAATGACTTAATTTCATCACGCCAAGGGACGGAGGATTGCGCGCCATGACGTGTCACTGCAATTGCCGCGGCTGCATGGGCAAAACGGATCGCATCATGAGCTGATTTACCTTCTAATATCGCTGTAACAAATGCACCGTTAAAGGTATCACCTGCGGCAATAGTATCAACTGCTTCAACACGAAAACCGGGAATGATCATACCGGTGCCTTGTTCACTAAACCATACTCCACGACTGCCTAAAGTGATTAAAACGTGTTTTATGCCTTTGCTGTGCAAAATATTAGCCGCTTTAGCTGCACCCACTTCATCATGCACAGAAATACCGGTTAATATTTCGGCTTCTGTCTCATTTGGCGTAATAATATCAATAAAACTCAGAAATTCATCAGATAACGGCTGTGCAGGAGCGGGATTTAAAATCACTTTTGTTTGATGTGCTTTGGCTTGTTTTGCTGCCTCAAAGACAGTGTCTAGAGGGGATTCTAATTGCATTAATAAAGCATCTGCTTGTTCAATAATATGACGATACTGATGCAAATGGCTTGGAGTGAGTGCACTATTTGCTCCGGCAACAATGCTAATGACATTTTCGCCTTGTTCATTAACTAGGATCATTGCTACACCTGTAGGTGTCTTGGGAATAATACGAATTGCATCAGTATCAATATTATCTGTTTTTAATTGAGCGATGATTTCGCGACCAATAGCATCATCTCCCACACAGGCTATAAACGTGATATCGGCACCACTACGTCCACAAGCGACGGCTTGATTTGCCCCTTTACCACCAAATGCTATTTTATAGTCATGACCAATCACGGTTTCTCCGGGCTTGGGAAATTGTGCAATATTCATAATATGGTCAACATTGATGCTACCTAAAACAGCAAGGCGGGGAGTTGTCATAGCCTTTTATCCTTTGAAAGCCTAGTTTATAACGAAACTAACCACGCAGCGAAAGTACTACGTGGTTAGATGGGTGATTATTTTTGAGTGACTAATTCAAGCTCAACAGGAATAGTGGGATCCACTTTTTCCCCTTTCAGAATTTTATCAGCGGTTTGAATACCAATAATACCAATTTGATCGGGGCGTTGTGCAATAGTCGCACCTAAAACACCTCGGTTAACCGCTTTAATGCCATCATTTGTGCCATCGAAGCCAACAACTAAGACATCGGTACGACCTGCAGTTTGTAATGCACGCAATGCCCCTAATGCCATTTCATCGTTTTGAGCAAATACCGCTTGCACTGAAGGATTAGCGGTTAATAGATTTTGCATAACATTAAGGCCTTTAGTACGGTCAAAGTCAGCAGGTTGGCTTGCTAATATATTAAGTTTGTGAGCATCAACAGCTTGTTTAAAGCCTTCTCCACGCTCACGAGAAGCGGAGGTTCCGGCGATCCCTTCTAGTTGGATCACTTTGGCATCATTACCCACTTTTTCCGCAATATAATCTCCCGCCATTTTTCCTCCTAGGCGGTTATCAGAAGCAACATGGCTAACAACCTCACCTTTATTGGCTACTCTATCTAGGGTTACTACAGGAATTTTAGCTTTATTTGCCATTAACACGGCATTACCTACAGCATCAGAATCCGTTGGATTAATGAGCATTAAACGGGTGCCTTTTACGGTTAAGTCCTGCACATTTGCCAATTCTTTGGCTGGATTATCCATTGAATCAAGCACGACTAAGTCATAACCTAATTTATCCGCCTCTTTTTGTGCACTGTCTTTCATGGTGACAAAGAAAGGATTATTGAGCGTTGAAATAACGAGGGCGATAGACTCTTTTGCTAATGCATTGGCACTTATGGTAGCGCTTAGAGCAACCACTGAGAGAAGCGTTGCTATTTTTTTTAGTTTCATAATATATTCCTGTCGGGGTTCGGATTAAGAGAAAGCGTATTATTTTTTGTTATCAACCAGCACGGCAAGTAAGATGACAACAGCTTTGACTATCATTTGATAATTGGATGATATGCCTAATAAATTGAGTGCATTATTGAGAAAGCCTAAAATTAACGCACCAATAAGTGTGCCCATTATGCGTCCTTTACCGCCAGCAAGACTGGTACCACCTAAGACGACAGCGGCGATAGCATCCAGTTCATAACCATTGCCAGCCATTGGTTGGGCGGAAGAAAGACGAGCAACTTCAATGACACTGGCAAGGGCCGCTAATAAACCGCAAAGCGCATAAACAATAATTTTGATTTTATCGACACTAATACCAGATAAACGGGTTGCTGCTTCGTTTCCTCCAAGGGCATAGATATAGCGACCCAAGCGTGTGTGATGCAATACATACCACGCGCTTAAAAAGACAATCATCATCAGCCAAATAGGGGTGGGGATCCCAAAGGGGCGTCCAATACCAAACCAGCTAAACAGGTCGGCATTATCGCTAAATCCTGTATTTATTGGACTGCCATCAGTATAAACACGCGTGACACCACGCAATAACAGCATCATCACTAATGTGGCAATAAATGCCTGCACTTTACCTTTAGCGATAATGACACCTGTAACGCCACCAATAGCGGCTCCTAATGCTAAAGCACCGACAACAGCCACTAACGCATTAACATCAGCCCCTACCATAGAAGCAGCAACAGCACCGGTTAAAGCGAGTAATGAACCTACCGATAAATCGATACCAGAGGTTAAAATGACTAATGTCATACCTACAGCCATAATTGCGTTAACAGAGGTTTGTTGTAGAATGTTAAAAATATTATTTAAGGTAAAAAAATTCGGGCTGAGTGTTGAAACCACGACAATAAGCAACAATAAGGCAATGAGTGATTTTTGTTCTAATAACCAAGCCTTAGAGAACCATCGTTTTGACGCTGGTATTGATTTTGTACTCATCTCAAACTCCTACTGTAGCACCATATTGTTTACCAACAGCCGCCGCCATTAGCATCTCTTGTGTGACATTATTGGCAGAAAACTCACCGCTGATACGACCTTCATGCATAACTAAAATGCGGTCACTCATTCCCATTACCTCTGGCATTTCTGAAGAGATCAAAATGATGCTTAATCCCTCTTGTTTAAACTTATTAATTAATTGGTAAATCTCTTTTTTCGCCCCCACATCAACACCGCGGGTAGGCTCATCAAGAATAAGTACTTTAGGACGGGTCATTAGTCCGCGAGCAATAGCGACTTTTTGTTGATTACCGCCTGATAAAAAACCAATGATCTGATTGATGGACGGGGTTTTTATGTTGAACAATTTAATAAAGTCACTGACAGTTAATTGCTCTTCTTTATGATTTAAGATCCCCATAGTGCGACTAAAATAAGGTAGCGCCGTCAGTGACATATTCTCTTTTACTGACATTCCTAGCACTAAACCATCGCGTTTTCTGTCTTCAGAGATATAAACAATACCTTGGGCAAGTGCATCTGCAGGCTTTTTGATCTGACAAATTTTACCTTCTAACGCCACGCTACCTTGTGTTTTTGGCAATGCACCGTAAATCATTTTCATTAATTCAGTACGGCCTGCGCCCATTAACCCTGAAATACCTAAAATTTCATTTTCATATAGGGAGAAGCTGACATCATGTATATCTGCACCACTTAAGTGAGAGACATTAAGTTTAGTTTTTCCTGCAGGAATATGGATGCGAGGGTATTGATCTTCTAATTTACGGCCTACCATCATTTCAATAAGTGTCTCTTCTTGTAATGAAGAAACGGGCTTTTCGCCAATAAATTGACCATCGCGCAACACAGTTACATCATCACAAATATCAAAAATTTCTTTTAATCGATGTGAGATATAGACAATGCCACAACCTTGATTTCTTAATTCAGTTATCACACTAAACAGAGAGCGAGTTTCGGTGTCTGTCAATGCATCTGTCGGTTCATCCATAATAATCACTTTAGAGCCAAAACTGAGTACTTTGGCAATTTCAACCATTTGCTGATCACCAATGGATAATTCAGAAACTAAGCGATGACTGCGATAAGGAAGGTTTAAGCGAGCAAGTAATTTATCCGCTTCTGCATACATTTTTTTCCAATCAATGGCACCAAATGCACGGGTAAACTCGCGACCTAAAAAGATATTTTCTGCAATGGTTAATTCAGGGATAAGATTGAGTTCTTGATGGATAATACCTATTCCGGCTTCTTGAGAAGACTTAGGACCATTAAAAGAGCAACGTTCCCCTTGATAAATAATTTCACCTGCGTCTTTTTGGTAGATACCTGTTAGCACTTTCATTAGTGTGGATTTACCTGCGCCATTTTCACCAACAAGTGCCATCACTCGGCCAGGATAAATTCGTAACGTCGCACCAGATAATGCTTTTACGCCTGGAAATGATTTATCAATATTTTTTAATTCAAGTAATGCTTCCATATTGGCCTCAGAAAGTCACACCAGAAAACAGCACGATATTGGCATAAGGAGAGCATTCACCTGTTCTTATCACCGCTTTATTATCTGGAAGTTGTGTTTTAAATTCTTCATGAGTGACATAAATGATCTCGATAGGTTTTTTTTGTTGTTGTTCTAATAAATGCAAATAACGGGTTATCTCACTAAAAAGAAGTGGGTTTATATTTTTAATTTCTATGGCAAGCATAACGGCTTCGACTTGCATTTCATGGGTGATCGTTTGTAACACTGACATAAAGTCAGGGATCCCCTGAGTTAAAGCAAGATCGATACGCTCAACAGAGGAGGGTATGGGTAATCCAGCATCTGCAATCGTTATTTTATCAGTATGTCCTAAACGTGCAATTACGCTAGAAATTGAACTATTAAGTAATACACCTTTTTTCATCTTTGCCTCCTCAGCGAAACGTTTCGCTGTTCTACATAGTAGGAAATGAAAATAGGAAAACAAGTTGGATTTATTTATATTGTGAAGGTGATCGAAACGTTTCGTTAAAGGAAAGAAAAAAGGAAAAATCTAACTGATTGAATCAATTAACGCTGAATGGATTCAATTTTAAAATTGATAAATTACAGTTAATTTCATTAAAAAGTGATCTTTAACAAGATTTGAAAATAATTAAAAAAGAAAAGAAATAAGGGCAGTTTTTACAAGAAAATAAAGTCAGAATTTATTAACCTTATCAATAGTCTCTCCGGCTTTACAAGCAAGAGAGACTTTTGAAATATTAGCTCAAAGAATGAGCCTGATAAGCTTTAATCGATTTTTCAATGCCTGTTGCATCAAGTCCTAAATCGGCTCTGATCTCTTCTTGTCCACCTTGTGGCACAAAAAGATCAGGTAACCCTAAATTAAGTACGGGCACTAAACAACGCTCTTGCATTAATAACTCGTTAACGCCGCTACCTGCGCCACCCATAATGGCATTTTCTTCTAAGGTGACCAGTATGTCGTGTTGTTTGGCAAGAGAAAGGATCAGTTCTTTATCTAGTGGTTTGATAAAGCGCATGTCTGCAACTGTTGCATCCAGTTTTTCTGCAACATCTAAGGCTTCGGGTAATAAGGTTCCGAAGTTTAAAATTGCAATACTTTTACCTTGGCGACGAATAATACCTTTTCCTATAGGAAGTTCGATCAGCGGTTGTAATGGCGCACCAACCCCTGATCCTCTAGGATAACGTACAGCGACAGGCCCTTCTTGATAATGGTAACCTGTGTGCAACATTTGGCGACACTCATTTTCATCGCTAGGTGCCATAATAATCATATTAGGGATACAGCGTAAGAAAGAGAGATCAAAAGCTCCTTGGTGGGTCTGACCATCCGCACCAACAATGCCACCACGATCGATAGCAAAGAGTACCGGGAGTTTTTGGATAGCCACATCGTGGATCACTTGATCATAAGCGCGTTGTAAGAAGGTAGAGTAAATAGCCACGATCGGCTTATAACCACCAATGGCTAATCCAGCAGCGAAGGTGACGGCGTGTTGCTCCGCAATTGCGACATCAAAGTATTGTGCGGGGTACTCTTTAGAAAAGCGCACCATACCAGAGCCTTCACGCATAGCAGGGGTGATTGCCATTAACTTTTCATCAGTGGCGGCTTCTTCACATAACCAGTCCCCAAAAATTTTTGAAAACGTCGGGCGTGCATTCGGGCTTTTAGGTAAAGTACCTGTCTTCGGATCAAATTTAGGTACCGCATGCCAACTGATTGGATCTTGCTCTGCGGGAGCGTAACCCCGACCTTTTTTGGTCATAATATGTAAAAGTTGCGGCCCTTTTAGATCGCGCATATTCGTGAGCGTTTGTACTAAAGCAATAACATCGTGACCATCAACTGGACCAATATAGTTAAAACCTAACTCTTCAAACATGGTGCCGGGCACAACCATGCCTTTAATATGTTCTTCTGTCTTTTTCAGTAATTCTTTAATTGGGGGAATACCAGAAAAGACTTTTTTGCCACCTTCACGTAGCGTGGTATACAGTTTGCCAGATAGAAGTTGTGCAAGGTGGTTATTTAGTGCCCCGACATTTTCTGAAATCGACATTTCATTATCGTTAAGTACCACTAGCATATCTGGATTAATATCACCAGCATGATTCATGGCTTCAAATGCCATTCCTGCCGTAATTGCACCGTCACCAATCACACAAACAGTCTTTCTGCCTAGGTTTTCTTGCTCTGCAGCAACAGCCATACCCAGTCCAGCACTGATAGAGGTGGATGAATGACCAACACAGAGTTTGTCATATTCACTCTCATCACGCCAAGGGAAGGGATGTAAGCCGTTTTTTTGACGAATAGTATCAATGCGATCACGACGACCCGTTAATATTTTATGAGGGTAAGCCTGATGGCCCACATCCCAAATCAGATTGTCAAAGGGAGTTTTATAAACGTAATGAAGCGCAACCGTTAACTCAATAGCACCTAAACCTGAGGCGAAGTGACCACTTGAGCGGCTGACACTGTTAAGAAGATATAGCCTTAGCTCATCACAGAGTTTAGGTAAACTCTCTTTTGGTAATAGGCGTAAATCTTCGGGTGTTTCAACCAACGCCAATGTGGGATATTTTTCGATATCAATGCTCATGTGATGCCTATTAATTAATGACTTGTAATAGGGAAAGAGCAGGTAAGCTGCTCTTTTTATTTTTTATTAGTTTTTCCGTTCTACGATAAAATTCGCTAATTGTTTTAGCGTAGAGGTATCGTACTCGTATTGTTCAAGAAACGCTAAGGCATCCAATGCTTCGTTATACAATTCCTGTGCTTTCTTTTGTGCTTGTGCTAAACCAAGTAGAGCCGGATAAGTACTTTTTCCAGCTTCTTGATCACTTCCCTGTCGCTTTCCAGTCTCTTCAGTGCTCCCAATAACATCTAAAATGTCATCCTGAACTTGGAAAGCCAAGCCTATAGAGTGGGCATATTTATCCAGTGCAGGTAACACATCGTGCCCTTTTTGCCCTGCGCTAAGTGCCCCTAGGCGAACCGCTGCACGAATTAACGCACCTGTTTTATGTAAATGAATTTTCTCAAGAGCGACAAGATCAATTGATTTATCTTCGGCATCAAGATCAAGTGCCTGTCCACCACACATACCCGCTAAACCACTGGCTGTGGCTAATTCAGCAATCATGGCTACGCGATCGGCAATGGCGACATCAGGCATCGCATTTTTGGCTAAAATTTCAAAGGCCAAGGTTTGTAATGCATCACCCGCTAAAATGGCATTGGCTTCGCCAAACTCAATATGACAAGTGGGTTTTCCTCGACGTAAATCATCATTGTCCATTGCAGGTAAGTCGTCATGGATCAGTGAATATGCATGAATGCACTCAATAGCGGCTGCTGGCACATCAAGATTAGCAACAGGTACGTTAAACATTTCTCCTACCGCATAAACAAGAAATGGGCGTAAACGTTTCCCCCCCAAGAGTGCTCCGTAGCGCATTGCTTGGCTGAGTGGCATATCAGAAAAAGGCAACGTTTGTAGCGCTTGGTTGAGTGCTTCATCAACACGCTGATGTGCAGAATGTAATTTTTGACGGAACGCATCCGTACATAAAGTTGCGTTACTCAATTATTCAGCCTCTTGGATAAAATCATCAGGTGTAGCGTCATCATCCTCTTTGAGTAAGATGCGAACACGTTGTTCAGCATCTTGTAATGTTTTTTGTCCCACACGAGCTAAACGAACACCATGTTCGAACTCATTAAGGGCCTCTTCTAAAGGTAATTCACCTGATTCTAAGCGGTTAACTATTTGCTCAAGTTCTTGCATCGAAGCTTCAAAACTTGGAGTTTGCGTGGTGTCTTGGTTAATTGATGTCGTTTTTTTAGCCATAATATTTTTGATGATAAAGCATGTTAGCTGAATAATAGTGATCATCTTACTACAATTGAGAAGAAAATTTCTTATTCAGTCAGCGATTTTTGCGGGTGAGGCCTAAATATTGGTGATATACTTTGTGACTTTTATAAACTCCAGTCAATTAATATCACTGTAGTTTATGTCTCTACTTAATAACCTATGACCATTGACTATGAAGTTTATTATTAAATTATTCCCCGAAATCACGATCAAAAGCCAATCTGTTCGTATACGTTTTATCAAAATTCTGACCAGTAATATTCGCAATGTATTAAGTACATTAGGTGATGATATCACGGTTGTTCGCCACTGGGACAACATTGTGGTTGTCAGTAAAGACGAAAGTAAAAGCGAAGCGGTGTGTGATGCGCTAACTCGTATCCCAGGTATTCATCACTTTTTACAAGTTGAAGAGCATAGCTATACCGATTTACATAATATTTTTGAACAGACCTTTGCTGCCTTTGGTCATTTAGTTGAAAACAAAACGTTTTGCGTAAGAGCTAAACGCCGTGGTAAACACAGTTTTACTTCTAATGAAGTAGAGCGTTATGTGGGTGGTGGTTTTAACCAACACGTTGAAAGTGCAAAAGTAAAATTAACTCGTCCGGATGTGACCATTAATCTAGAAATTGAAGATGATAAGCTGATCCTAGTTAATGCTCGCTATGAAGGTATTGGTGGTTTCCCTATTGGTACACAAGAAGATGTATTATCACTTATCTCTGGTGGTTATGATTCTGGTGTATCAAGTTATATGTTGATGCGCCGCGGTAGTCGTGTTCATTACTGCTTTTTTAATCTTGGTGGTTCAGCCCACGAAATTGGCGTTAAACAAGTTGCACATTATCTTTGGAACCGCTTTGGACGCTCTCATAAAGTACATTTTGTTGCCGTTGATTTTGAACCCGTTGTGGCAGAAATTTTAGAGAAAATTGATGATGGCCAGATGGGGGTTGTTCTGAAACGTATGATGGTGCGTGCGGCATCTCGTGTTGCTGAACGTTATGGCGTACAAGCTATTGTAACAGGTGAAGCATTAGGGCAGGTTTCTAGCCAAACATTAACCAATCTACGTTTAATTGATAATGCGACGGATACCTTAATTCTGCGTCCTCTTATCACACACGATAAAGAAAATATCATTAATATCGCTCGCCAAATTGGTACGGAAGATTTTGCTCGTACTATGCCAGAGTTTTGTGGTGTTATCTCCAAGAATCCTACAGTAAAAGCGGTTAAAGCCAAAATCGAAGCTGAAGAAGAAAAATTTGATTTTTCTATTCTCGATAGTGTTGTTGAAAATGCTAAGAATATGGATATTCGCCGTATTGCTGAAGAGACGGTACAGCAAGTAACAGAAGTTGAAATGGTCTCTGAGTTTGCAACGAATGACGTTGTACTGGATATCCGCTCTCCAGAAGAACAAGAAAACTCACCATTAAAATTAGAGGGTGTAGATGTTAAAGAATTACCATTTTATAAATTAAGTACACAATTTGGTGATTTAGATAACAGCAAAACTTATTTGCTCTATTGTGAGCGAGGTATGATGAGTCGTTTACAAGCACTATATTTACGTGAACAAGGCTTTAATAACGTAAAGGTGTATCGTAAGAAGTAACATATTGGCAGACTGTGCTTTATTAATAAAAAAGCCACTAATTTTAACTACTTAGTATGCAAAGTAGTTAAAATTAGTGGCTTTTATTTTTTATACAACAATAATGTTGGGGAATGTCGCTGCCATTCTCCAGATGATTACTTTGCTCTTATAGCTAGACCATCATCAAGGTGCTTGCGCGAACCCACATCTTTTACAAAATGCTTCATATTTATAGAGCTAAGGGTGTATGTTAGCTCTTAGATCTAAAACTATCATCTAGATCTTATCCTATAAATATATAGTAATAGAAAAAAATAGCAATTTCAAAGATTACTTAGAAGACATATTGCAGTAGAACAGGTAAATCCTAAATTATTTAGTTCGATAGTTGCCATATTTAATGTTGTTCCTGTTGAAAGCAAATCATCAATTAAAATAATATTGTAATTATTTAATTTTCTAATATTAAAGTTTGGATCTATTTTCCAAGGAGAGAAATAATGCCTAATTTTATTAGGGATGTGCTTCATTTTGAAAATCGTATTGGGAGGTAAAGATTGTAATTCAGATAACGTTCTGTTTAGTAATTTTATATGATTTTCTTTTTTATTTACTGTGCTGTTAGCATAACGATTTATAACTTCTTCTACTGTACATTTTATAAATATCTCATTATAGAGTGTTGACTTGAAATGACGAGAAACCCTCCTAGCCAATAGGTATGGAACTGTACTAGATGAAGGCATAGCGATAAATATAATATTTTGATTTACTATTTTATCTCTTATTTTATTTAATATAGCTAAAAAAGAAGGTTTGAATTTATATAGTTCATTGATTGTTATTGTATAGTTAAAAATACCTTTTAATGAATATATTAGAGGATTACCATCTCGTTCATAATCACCAAATTTAGTTCGTTGATAAATACTATATATTGTTATTTTATTTTTTTTACCTATTATACTAATTTTTGGATTTTTATTAATGGAAGTAATTACTCTTCGTTCATGATGAGCGTTAAAACTAATAGTTTTATTTTCAGAAATATCAATGCCCAGAATATTATACCTTTCTATTACTAAAATAACTAAATTCTATTATTGTAGTAATGTTATCATTCTTAAAATAGATCCAATATAAAGAATATCTGAATAAAAATGAGCAAAAATATTATTTTTTTGCTCAATATAATATGTTAGCAATTATTATTTACCTATCCCCAAACCCAGTAAATTCATCTTGATAATTATAAATACCTGGTGGTAATACAAGTTGTTTAGCGACATCAGCTGCAACTGCTTTACCTTTTAGGCGCTCAATAATTTTAAGTGCGAAATCTATAGTGGTAGCAGGGGCTTGGCTAGTAATCAGATTGACTCTTTCGTCAAAGTAAACCCGATAATCAACCCATTTTTTAGGTTCGATTTTATCTTTTAAGCCGGGGAAACCTGTCATATTGCCTATTGGAAAGAGGTTATGAGACTCTAAGATGATCGCAGGAGCTGCGCAAATAGCGGCAACTAGTCTATTTTCACTGTGCATGCGGCGTACTTTTTCAACAACAAGAGGACTATCTCGTAAGGTTTCTGCACCTATTAATCCTCCGGGTAAAATAATGGCATCATAATGGTGATCAACAACACGAACTAATGGGACATCAGCAATTAATTTGATCCCTCGTGAGCAGGTGATCACTAAGTCATCAACATCATCTTCAGCACTAGCAAGTATGACCTTAATTCCAGCTCTAACGAGTAAATCAGCGGTGGTAACAACCTCTGTTTCTTCACTACCATTAGCTAGACAGATGAGTGCGGATATGGTCATAATTGCCTTCCTTCTGTTTTATAAATTGAAAAAGTCGCTTATTTTCGGGTAACACGAGTCCTTGCTCTGATGCCCTACGTAATAGATAGCCTGTAATATAATCGATTTCGGTATGGCGTTGATATTTCACATCTTGATACATAGATGAGTAATTATTAGCAGTTTGCTCTATGGTATCGATAATATAACCATGTAAATGTGATCTAGAGGTAGGTATAACACCTTCTCGCTCCATTACCTGATAAACTTCATCACAGACTTTCTGGATATGCTCAGGGTATTTTAATAAATCACCATTGCGACATTGATAAAACACCGTTAAAGGGTTGATAACACAATTTACGGCTAATTTTAGCCAGCTAATAGTATGAATATCATTGTGCCAAGCTACATCCGGTAAAGCTTGATGTAAAATTTCAGCTAAATAACCGTATTGACGTGCTGTTGTATTTAGTGGGCCAATGTGGGTGATCCCTTCTGCTGTATGGAGCACTTTTTGATCTTGTTGATAAGCACCATGAGTGATTATACCTTGTAATATCGCTCTTTTAGTCGGTGTTTCAGGTAGGGTGAGTTCATCTAGTGTTCCCATACCATTATGGATCAGTAAAATCGGGCAATCAGCAGAGAGGTGAGGGATAAGTGCATTAACCGCGTCTGAAACTTGCCAAGACTTTAAGCAAACAAGCAGTAACTCACTGTGTTGTAGCCATGTTTTTTGGTTGGCTATAATGCGTTGTTGAAATGGGATACCATTAATGGAGTCAACGTTAACGTCAAAATCAGGTTGAGGTATTCTTAACCATCCTTGTACTTCATGGGCTTGTTGCGTTAATCCTGCAATCCAAAGTTTACCAATTGAACCACATCCTAATACGGTTATTTTCATCATTTTTCTCCTGCTAAATGGTAAACAGGCGCTCCATATTATTCATCTAACATTAACCTAATATTATTAACAGTTCGGTAATTTTATCAATGCAAATTGAGAGCTATATCAAATTATAACATCGTTTATCTTCACTTGCTGAAGCTATCTCTGCTTTGTTATATGGAAAGTCAAGAGTAATGACATGAGTATGGCTTTTTTGCTGAGTGAAAAACAGCTATTATTCAGGTTGTTTTTATTTATTGAGGAAGAACGAATGCCATCTTTTGATATCGTATCTGAAGTTGACTTGCATGAAGTGCGCAATGCGGTAGAGAACGCACAACGTGAACTGACTACTCGTTGGGATTTTCGTAATGTTGAAGCAAGTTTTGAATTAAACGAAAAAACTGAGTCAGTAAAAACAACTAGTGTATCTGAATTTCAGGTGCAGCAGTTATTAGATATTCTGCGTGAGAAAATGGCAAAAAGAGGGATTGATGGTGCTGTTTTAAATATCCCTGAAGAGATGACTCACAGCGGAAAAACATACAGTGTAGAAGCGACCTTAAAACAAGGTATTGATACTCCTTTAGCGAAAAAAATCGTTAAAATGATCAAAGACAGCAAATTAAAAGTACAAGCACAGATCCAAGGTGAGCAAGTACGAGTAACAGGTAAATCACGTGATGATTTGCAAGCTGTGATGAAATTAGTTAGAGAGGGTGAATTAGGTCAGCCTTTCCAATTTACCAATTTTCGTGATTAATGACGAAAGTATAAAAAAATGCGCTGTTTGGTTTATTCAGCGCATTTACAGGGTATATGAGGTTTAAACGCCGAGTACTAACGATTCTAATGTCGCTCTTGGTGTCTGCTTGGTATCCACTTTGATATAAGCACTTTGTTCTTGTGCCATAATTACCACTTCATTAACACCAGGTTGTTGCTTAAATTTCTGCTCTAATTGTTGTTGTTGAGCATTTGATAAATGTGCCGGCAATTCTATACGTAAGCTACTAACATAAGGTGGTTGACGTAATGTTAAGCTAATGGCAAACCAAACTAAGCCAATCAATAAACATCCAGCAAAGACTGCTTGAGCATCGTAATGTTGGTAGAGCCATCCACCTAAAATACCACCTAATGCTACACCTAGAAATTGGCTGGTGGAATAAATCCCCATTGCCGTGCCTTTATAACCTGCTGGTGCTTCTTTACTAATTAATGAAGGTAGCAGTGCCTCCATAATATTAAAACCAATAAAGAATATCTGAATACCTAAAATAATTAGCCACAAGCTGGTTCCTGAAATCATAAAAATAGCTTGGGCAATAATCAGCAGAAAGATACACAGTAAGAACACTTGTTTCATTTTACGTTTTTTTTCTGCATAGATAATAAAGGGTAATACTGAAATAAAGGCAATCAGCATAGTGACTAGATAGACAACCCAATGTTTCTCATTAACTAATCCGGCATTATGCATGATCAAAGGAAGTGCGACAAAAGCGGCCATCAATAAAGTGTGTAGTGAAAAAATCCCGACATTAAGCTTTAATAATTGCGCATCAAATAAAACTTTTTTGACACTTCCTCGTACAAAACTTGATTCTCGATTAAGTATATGATGTTCGCTATTCGGTACGGTAATGAGGGTGAGCATAATCCCGCCGAAAGCGAGTAGGGCAATGCCCCAAAATAGACCTTGTAAGCCAAAAATATGTGTGAGTATTGGCCCTAAAACAAGGGCTAAGGCAAACGTAATACCAAAGCTAATGCCAATAAAGGCCATTGCTTTGGTTCTATTTTGTTCGCGGGTCAGATCAGATAATAGAGCCATCACTGCGGCAGATATAGCTCCAGCACCTTGTAATGCTCGCCCGATAATAATGCCATAAATGCTGTCACTTAAAGCAGCAGTAAGGCTACCAACAATAAAAATAATTAAGCCGAAAACAATCATTGATTTTCGGCCAAATTTGTCTGAGAAAAATCCAAAAGGAATTTGGAAGATTGCTTGAGTTAATCCATAAATACCAATAGCTAATCCAATTAGCGATTCTGTCGCATGTTGTAGTTGCAGTCCGTAGGTGGTTAAAACGGGAAGTACCATAAACATGCCAAGCATGCGAAGAGAGAAAACAGCTCCTAGTCCCCATGTCGCTTTGCGCTCTAATGGAGTCATTTTATTATCATTCATGGATTACCTCGTATTACTGATACCTCATTGTAATAGTATTTTGTCACGAGGTTAATCAATAAATGGGATACAAAAAAAGACGAAATTGTACTGATAAGGCTGAATGTGGCATTTAAACTAAAAATGCCAGTCATGATTGACTGGCATTAGCATTTTTTGCAATTGAAATTACATTATCTCAGATAAGCGAGAACCGTTTCTGTTGAACTGGTGGGATCAACAGACATCATTACACTTAATGATGTAATGGCAATGATAGAAAATATAAATAATTTTCTTGCCCACACTTTATCATTGGTTGCTTTATAACCAGATAATGCCATGCCCAACCACCAGATACTGACTGCAGAGGCAACAATCAGGTATTTATACCCTGCATATCCCACTAAAGTTAGCATCAGCGTTGCAATCATAAAGGCCAGAATATAGAGAATAATATGGCGCTTAGCGACTGAGATCCCTTTAATAACAGGTAATACGGGGATATTGGCTGCTTGGTAGTCTTTAAAACGGAAAATCGCAATGGCATAAGAGTGAGGCATTTGCCACAAACTAAAGATAAGTAATAAAATTGCTGCACCCGCATCAAATTCACCGCTAACAGCACAGTAGCCGATAACCGGTGGTGCAGAGCCTGATAAACTACCGATCAGTGTGCCATAAACAGATTTACGTTTCATATAGAGGCTATAAACCCCAACATAAATAATAAAGCCGAATACAGCGATAAACATTGCAAGTGGGTTGGCTGCTACATAGAGCAGCACAACACCTGCAATACCTAATACTGAGGCATAAATAAGGCTAATTTGCGGGTCGATTAATCCTTGAACTAATGGACGATTCTTCGTTCTTTCCATGATACGGTCAATATCACGGTCAATATAGTTGTTAAAAACACAACCAGAAGCAACGACCAGAGACACCCCAAGTAGAGTCGCGAAAAATAGGGGGTAGTCAATCTCGCCTTTTGAGGCGAGAAGGAAACCACCTATCACAGAAATTAAATTTCCGAAAATAATTCCTGGTTTGGTGACTTGTAGGTATTGCTTAATCATAGCGACAACTCTTAATCCATCATCATATTGATGTTCAGGTTGTACATAATCCACAGTGAGCCAATCACAACAATGCCGATAATCAACAAGGTGAATAGGAATGCGATAACGTTCCAGCGCTCTTCTGAGGACGTGTTCATATGTAAGAAACAGACTAAATGAACAACAATCTGTACGACGGCCATACCAACGACTGTCCATAAGATAGTTGAGGTTGTAGCTGTTCCTTCCATCACCATCCAAAATGGGATCACGGTGAGGATAACGGACAGAATAAAGCCAATCAGATAGGACTTCATGCTGCCGTGGCTTGCGCCTGAAGGAGAAGTATTTGGATGACTCATTACATCGCTCCCATCAGATAAACTACGGTGAACACACAGATCCAGACAACATCAAGGAAGTGCCAGAACAGGCTTAAGCAACTTAAACGGGTGCGATTAACATCAGTTAAACCACGGCGTGATACTTGGATCATCATAATAATAATCCAAACTAATCCCGCTGTTACGTGCAGACCGTGTGTTGATACTAAGGCAAAGAATGCCGATAAGAATGCACTGCGATCTGGGCCATAACCTTCAGCGATAAGTTCATGGAACTCATACACTTCCATTACCACGAAGCCTAAACCGAATAAGAAGGTAACGAATAGCCACAGATTGACTTGGCTAACACTACCTTTATTCATGCTAAGCATGGCGAAACCAAAAGTGATACTACTAAACAGTAGTAAGAAGGTTTCAACTAAAACAAAAGGCAGGCTAAAGATTTCTTTACCAGAAGGACCATCAGCAATCCCGTTAACAAGCACCGCATAAGTGGCGAATAAGCTGGCAAACAGGATAAGGTCGCTCATTAGATAGATCCAGAAGCCGAAAACTTTCGTCGCTCCTGCATCGTGGTGCCCATGATGCTCATGGGCGTTTGCGTTATTTAAAGTTTGAGTTGACATTATTTCACACCTGCTTTTTTCAGTTCTTCATAATGCTTATTCTCGATAGTTTCAATTTCAGGTACTTGGACATAGTAATCAACATCTGTATCGAAGCTTTTCGCGATCCAAGTGACTATCATTCCTGCGAAACCAACAATCGCTAACCACCAGATATGCCAGATCATGGCAAAGCCAAACACTAAGCTAAATGCAGAGATAATGACGCCTGCTGCGGTATTTTTTGGCATATGGATAGGTTCATATTTTGCAGGGCGCTGATAAGCAGTACCTTTTTCTTTCTGATCCCACCACTCATCACGAGCTTTCACTTGCGGTTCAACGGCAAAGTTATAGAAAGGTGCAGGAGAAGAAATTGACCATTCCAGAGTACGTCCACCCCATGGATCACCTGTTAAATCACGGTTTAAGTGGCGGTCGCGGATACTGACGTAAATTTGGATAACTTGGCAAACAATACCAAGAGCAATCAGAGCGGCACCACCAGCAGCAACCATCAGCATTGGGTGGAATTCTGGGTTGATATTTTGGCTTAAACGGCGAGTCATACCCATAAAGCCAAGGATATACAGTGGCATAAAGGCCATAAAGAAACCGATAAACCAGAACCAGAATGCGCGGATACCCCATTTTTCATTAAGCGTGAAGCCAAATGCTTTAGGGAACCAGTAAGTCATACCAGCAAAACAACCGAACACCACACCACCGATAATGACGTTGTGGAAGTGAGCGATTAAGAACAAGCTGTTATGTAATACAAAGTTTGCGCCAGGAACCGCTAATAGTACCCCAGTCATTCCCCCTACTGAGAAGGTGACTAAGAAACCGATTGTCCATAGCATAGGGCTTTTATACTCGATACGGCCCTGATACATGGTAAACAGCCAGTTAAAGATTTTAACCCCTGTGGGTATAGCGATGATCATGGTGGCTATACCGAAGAAGGCATTAACGTTGGCACCTGAGCCCATGGTAAAGAAGTGGTGTAACCAAACGATAAATGATAAGACGGTGATAACAACGGTCGCACCGACTAAAGAGGTATAACCGAATAGACGTTTTTTAGAGAACGTCGCGGTAACTTCAGAGAACACACCAAAGACTGGCAGAATAAGAATATAAACTTCTGGATGACCCCAAGCCCAAACAAGGTTGATGTACATCATCATGTTACCGCCCATATCATTGGTAAAGAAGTGTGTACCAAGATAGCGGTCTAACGTCAGTAGTGTGATAGTGACAGTTAAAATTGGGAATGCAGCGATAATCAGTACGTTAGTACATAATGCAGCCCATGAGAACACTGGCATTTTCATCATTGTCATGCCTGGTGCACGCATACGCAGGATAGTGGCGAAGAAGTTAACCCCCGTCAGAAGCGTACCAATACCGGATATCTGTAAACTCCATATCCAATAGTCGACCCCGACCCCAGGATTGTACTCCAAGCCCGAAAGTGGTGGGTAAGCTAACCAACCTGTTTGTGCGAATTCACCAATACCTAAAGAGATATTGATAAGCAGTACACCGACGACAAAGAACCAGAAACTCAGTGAGTTTAGGAATGGGAATGCCACATCACGCGCACCAATTTGTAAAGGTACAACAAGGTTCATCAGACCGACAACGAAAGGTGTTGCCATGAAGAAAATCATGATAACGCCGTGTGCGGTAAAAATCTGATCGTAGTGATGAGGTGGTAAGAAACCGGCTTCACCCGCTGAGGCGAGTGCCTGTTGGCTTCTCATCATAATGGCATCGGCAAAGCCACGGAACATCATGACCATTGCAACGATGATATACATAATACCAATTTTTTTATGGTCAACACTGGTTAACCATTCGCTCCATAGCCATTTCCACTTACGGAAATAGGTTAAAGCGCCAACAACAGCAAGACCGCCAAGAATGATGCCGATTAGGGTTACGACAACAATGGGTTCTTGTAGCGGGATTGCATCGAGAGTTAATTTTCCGAACATGCCTTTATTCCTCTGCTCCTGCATGTGCCGCGTGGCTCATGTTCATATTCATTGTTGCATCAGAGTGTTCAGTCTGATTGCTACCGGTGTGAGCGCCATGACCTGTATGACCAAATTTAGAGATGGTCTCTTGGAATAACATCGGCTTCACGCTTGAATAGTAGGTCACTGGATTTTTCTGGCTTGGTTTAGCAAGTTCATCAAATGCAGCGGTGGTATTTAACGTATCTGATGACTGTTTTACTTTTGCAACCCATGCATCAAAGCCTGCACGATCAGGTGTCGCAATGGCGGTAAACTTCATGTCAGAGAAACCGTGTCCGCTATAACTTGCTGACATACCTTGGTATTCACCTGGTTCATTAGCAATTAAGTGAAGTTTGGTTTGCATTCCAGCCATGGCATAGATTTGTCCACCTAAGCGCGGGATAAAGAATGAGTTCATGACAGAATCAGAGGTAATTTTGAAATTAACAGGAACATTGGTTGGGAAAGCCAGTTCGTTAACGGTTGCAATACCTTGTTCTGGATAGATAAACAACCATTTCCAGTCCATTGAAACCACTTCAATGGTAACCGGTTTCTCATCTGAAACTAGTGGTTTATAGGGATCAAGTTCATGGGTTGTTTTCCATGTGATGGTTGCCAATATCACGATAATGATAATCGGCACGGTCCACACGACAAGCTCAATTTTATTTGAGTGAGCCCAATTAGGGCGATAAGTTGCTTTAGTATTGGATTCACGGTAGCGATAAGCGAAAACAATCACCATCAGAATTACCGGTATCACAACAATCAACATTAAACCAAGCGCAATGAGGATTAATGTTTTTTGCTCAGCGCCGATAGCGCCTTTGGGATTCATTAACGCCATATCGCAACCACTTAAAAGAACAGCGGCTGCTAATAGCGAGAGTGTCCCAATACTTTTTATGTATTTCATAAGTCTCATCCAACGACCCAAATGATAAAGGTTCTATTGTTGTTTCATCAGTATCAGTAAGGACATTTTACGGTAAGGTTGCGACAGTGTAAACAATTGTAATGGTAAGTAAGTGATTGGTTAGTCTTTTGTGTTAATGTGATCACAAGTAATTAAACTATTAAATAAATGTTAATTTAATTATTGTGAATTAACTATAATTTCATAAAGTAGCATGTTTTTAAAATAAATACATATTTTTACAAAAAAAATTACAGCAAAAAGTGTAAGAAAATGTTTTTTGTCTAAAAAGTAAACACAATACAGGTCTGAGGAGTATTAGAAAGCAAATTTCGTTTTATCTTGATGTTTCGTATCTTTATTTAATCGCTATATGATTTTTTATATCGCAGATTGATTGTTTGTTGAATATTTCTATTATAGAAGAAATTTTTTTATTAACTGCTAAAAATGACAAACAGCGAATAAAAAGTGATTCGCTGCCACAAAAATTAACAATTAGCCATCAGAAGTTATATTTTAAGCTATAGATCACACCATCTTGTAAAAAGTTTTCTCCTAACTTTTTATAAGCATAGCGGTATTGAATGCCTGTAGTAATGGAAGCCGTGGGGTGCCACCAAATAGCGACAGCTCCATTAAAGCCATTTTTTCCGCCATTGCCATAACGTTTATTACGATCAAACTCCATCTCATGCCAATTTGTGATGCTAAATTTTTGATTTACCAGGTTAAAATCGTAACCGGCAACCCAACCAACCACATAGCCATTATTTCCTGAATAATAAGTTTGATCGACATAATGTAAAGCTATAAAAGGTTTAAACCAGATATCTGCTAATTGTGTGTTATACCCAATACCATAAAGTGTATTAACCTCATGGAAATTACCGCCATATTCTTTTCCGGGCAGTGACCAAGTACCATATACATGGCCATAAAGGTTTAATCCACTGTCAGCTAAATAAATACGACTAGTTCCTTTGACGGTATAGCGCTGATTATCGCCGGGCTGTGTTTGTCGATTATTAAAAGGATTTTCTAAGTCAAAAAAGCCATAAAACTCACCCCATGAAAAGTGGGCTCCCCCTTCAAGTTCTAAATAAGCAAAATCATCTTTATGGGAAGTTTGGCCTGTTTTATGGGTGGTATGTGTCGTCCAGTCAAGATAATTGATACTGATATTAGCAAATCCACCGAGATAATTAGCCTGTGCAGGTAAAGTGCATGTTGTTGTAATAAACAATAAAATTGATTTTCTTATCATAATGTATAATTAGTTTTTCTGTTGTATTGTTTGTGGTGTGAATTATTCTCACTGTTTGTTTTGATACTATAATTTATAAAGTGTTTTTTTATAGTGTTTTGTATCTAAAATATGATCACATTCTAGAATATTGATCTGGGTTTTCTTTATCGGAAGTTTAGTATTGATTAGTTTGTTTTTATTATTTTGGTATGTTAATGAAAAGAATATAGAGTGAGAGAAGAAGAATAATGATGGCAATAAGTTTTAATTAACAGAAATGACGAAGATGAGGTGAAATATCTCACGACACCGTAAAAAAGGGATAGTATCATGACAGATAACTGTTTTTTTCTTATTAATTCGGAATTTTATTGTGACCTCATTTGCTGATCTTCATGCACTTCCTGCTGAGCAACTTACTAATCTTAATGAGCTTGGCTATTTAACGATGACTCCCGTCCAAGAAGCGTCTTTACCTGCTATTCTTGCCGGGAAAGATGTTCGAGCCCAAGCAAAAACCGGAAGTGGCAAAACAGCAGCTTTTGGCTTAGGTTTATTGCAACGTATTGATGCAAAACAATTTAATACTCAATCATTAGTATTATGTCCAACACGAGAATTAGCTGACCAAGTCGCTAATGAGTTACGTCGACTGGCTCGTTTTCTGCCTAACATGAAAATTCTGACTCTGTGTGGTGGGGTGCCTTTTAGCATTCAACGGGATTCATTAATTCATGCTGCTCATATTATTGTCGCGACTCCGGGGCGTTTGTTAGATCATTTAAACAAGCAGACTGTCACACTTGCTGATGTAAAAACATTAGTACTTGATGAAGCAGATAGAATGCTGGATATGGGATTTTTTGATGATATTAGCGACATCATTTCTAAAATGTCGACACAACGTCAAACTTTGCTCTTTTCTGCAACTTGGCCGGATGAAATCGCTAAAATTAGTCGAAAAATTCAACAAGATCCTGTCACTATTGAGATTAATTCACCGGATGAATTGCCAGCGGTTGAACAACAATTTTATGAGATCTCCCGTTATGGTAAATTGGGATTATTACAAAAGCTTTTGAGTCATCATCAACCTAATTCTTGTGTGGTATTTTGTAATACCAAAAGAGATTGCCAAGATGTGTATGAAGCTTTGACCGAAAGCAACCAAAGTGTCCTTGCGTTACATGGCGATATGGAGCAAAAAGAGCGCGACCAAACATTGATCCGTTTTGCTAATGGTAGCTGTCGAGTGTTAGTCGCCACAGATGTCGCTGCGCGAGGCTTAGATATCAAAGCGCTAGAAATGGTGATTAATTATGAATTATCACACGATCCGGAAGTTCATATACATCGAATTGGACGAACAGCCAGAGCGGGAGAAAGTGGTTTAGCGATTAGTTTTTGCGCACCAGAAGAGATCCCTCGCGCCAATGCTCTGGAAGAAATGTTGAATATAAAACTGGATTGGCAATCAGCCCCTTCAGGTTTATCAATCACACCATTGGTTGCGACAATGGCAACACTATGTATTGATGGCGGTAAAAAAGCAAAAATGCGTCCAGGGGACATCCTTGGTGCATTAACTGGAGATTTAGGGTTTAGTGGAGAAGATATTGGTAAGATAAATATCCATCCAACTCATGCCTATGTAGCGGTAAAACAGTCCATTGCTAAACAGGTATGGAAAAGCCTTCAACAAGGTAAAATTAAAGGTAAATCAGTAAAAGTCAGACTGTTTAGATAATTTGTTATATCACCTATCATTTTCTGTTTGAGCATAAAGAGATAACATAGAAAAAGGACAGCCTAGGCTGTCCTTGAATAGATAATAGATTGAGGCAACTTAATTAGCCGTTTTTTTCAGTGCCAAGTAATCTAAAATAGTCCCGATAATTAAGCTAACGGCGCCAATAATGACACCATATAAGAAGAGTGTAGAAGTAAGCTCGCTTAATAATTCACTATTAATAGATTGTATAAAATCAACTGACTGAAACATCTCTAAATTTGGTAACGAATTAATAATAAGTAATATTAAGCTACACAAAAATAGTAATACGGCAAAGAGTAAACCATAAATCGCTAAACGGTATTGTTTAATAAATAATGTTCGTTGTAAAAATTCGCCAGTTTTTTGCGTATAAGTGAGTGTATTTTTAGCGATCATCAGCAAAAGAATACCGGGAACAGAGGCAACAATAGAGAACAGATAGAACGCTTCCCAGCCATGGGATTCTACATACCAGCCTGCAACAGGACCGACATAGACTCGGCCGATAGCCGCTAAGGCGGAAAGAAGGGCAAATTGTGTTGCTGAAAAAGATTGATGGCATAGTGTCATTAGTAGAGCAACGAAAGCCGCCGTTCCCATACCACCACAAATATTTTCGAAAGCGATTACCGCTCCCATGCTATAAATATTTTGCTCAGAGATAGCTAAATACCAATAGCCGATATTTGACCCCCCTTGCAAAATACCAAAGATCATCAGCGCTTTGAATAAAGTCCAACGGCGCATTAATAAACCGCCTAATAAGGCTCCGACAATGGTTGCTGCCAATCCAAGCGTTTTATTGACTAATCCCACTTCACCTGCATCAAATCCGGCGCCACGAATAAGGAATGTGGTACTTAAGCTTAACGCAAAGGCATCGCCCATTTTGTATAGCACAATAAGTAGTAAAATTAACCATGCATTATTACGAGAGAAAAACTCATATAAAGGCTCTATAACGGCTTCATAGAGTGTACGTGGAGGTTTGACGGCGGTTTCTGGCTCCTGAGCTAATAGCGTGGCGATAATACCAATACCCATTAAGGCAGCCATTAGCCAGTACATGTTTTGCCAGCCAATATATTTATCTGCAAGCCATAGCGCCATGCCCCCAGAAACCAGCATCGCTATTCGATAGCCCAGCACAGAGACTGCTGCACCTGTGCCTCGTTCATCGGCTTTTAAGATATCGGTTTTATAGGCATCAAAGACGATGTCTTGTGAGGCAGAACAGAAAGCGACGATGACGGCTAACGAGGCTAACCACCATAAATGATGGCTAGGGTTTAAAAAGCCCATACCCGCAATACCTAACACAAGACCGATTTGTGTTAATAACATCCATCCTCGGCGGCGGCCTAAGAATGAAGGTGTATAGCGATCCATAAACGGCGACCAGAGGAATTTAAACACGTAAGCTTGGCCAACCAATGAGAAAAAACCAATCGTTTTTAAATCGATATTTTCTACTGTCATCCATGCTTGTAAGGTTCCTGCTGTTAATGCAAGGGGTAAGCCCGAAGTGAAACCAAGTAACAGTAAAATAAAAGATTTATACCAAGTGGTCTGTTTAAAGGCGGCTTGAAGCATGCAAAATTCCTTTTAACGGCTTGTTTCTTGCTATCTTTACAAGCCGTTTTTTTATTAATTAACGAGCGTTAGATTTGATGTATTGGCTGACGGAAGGATCTTTTGCCATATCACTGACAAGCTCAGATAAAACATTATTAATCGCTGCTGCTATTTTATCATTGGATGCGCCAAATGGGCCTTGTACATTGTAGCTAGTACGATAGGTTTTGGTGTTTGTACTGCCATTAGGCATGCTGACAACAACGGAAATATCTGCTTTAGCACTAATATTATGGCGTAGACTTCCTTCACTAATATCTGCGTTCAGTTTATTTATCACCACAATTACGTCAGCTGCGGCTGGAGAGCCAAAAGTATAGCCACGTGCCATCATCTGTTTTTGAACGATTTCTTGCATTAGAAAAGCTAAATCACGTGTAGGTACTAAAACCTCTAACTTACCATTACGACTCATTTCCGCTAAGTTTTTCGAAGGTCGTTTATCTTGGCTGGTGATACTAAGTGTAATTGGGCGCATAGTTGGATCTGATGGTGGTACAGACATCACTGGCTCAATCGATAATTTATTGCTTGGTGTTGCACATCCTGCTAGCAGTGTCAGCGCAAACACGGCACAAAGTAAATTTTTTATCATGATAGTGTCTCGATTAAGTAATTCTGCCGTTTTCTCAGCAGATAAGGGTGGCTATTTTGCCTATCATACCACTGCAAAAGCGTAGCTAATATCCCTTTAATGAACGAAATTATCTGATTTTTATCAATGCGTTTTATTGCGATAAGAACAGATTTATAACTCACTCCATTTCTCTTGTTAAGGTGAGCATTTTACTCAAGAGAAAAAATAAGCGATTATCATAGGTAATGTTTAAGACAAGAAAGCCATTTATCTGTATTACGAAAAGTTATTTATTCACTTAACTAACAGATAACTTCTTTTTTTGATTGTTATGTTATAAGGACTGAGATGATCCGTGATGATATTGAGAATAAGCTGATTTCACGCTTTTCTCCCCATTTTTTGCAAGTCATTAACGAAAGCCATCGTCATAATGTACCTGCAGGCTCGGAGAGCCATTTTAAAGTCGTTATTGTGAGTGACTTATTTAATGATAAACGCAGTGTGTCACGTCATCGTGATGTTTATCAAACGTTATCTCATGAATTAGATAATGGCGTTCATGCTTTAGCTCTGCACACTTTTACCTTGAGCGAGTGGGATGAACAACAAGATAAAGCATTACACTCTCCAGGATGTCGTGGTGGAAGCCAGCAAGATTAATAAGAAGATTGTTAATCGTGAGTAAATGATGACTAAGATGCGTATTTTTTGTTCTTTATGGGGCTAAAAAGCAGTGTTAACCTTGTTTTTATGAAAAAATTGAGGAATAAAACGGCTCTTTCTCGACTCAACCCCTCTAGATCGTTATAATGTCGCGTCTAATTTTCAGTAAGGTTTCGGGATGCTTCTGATATCAGGGATCCTCGTTTTTTTAAATGTGGCGGCCCCGGTTCTGAAAGGAGTATTAAGTCTAATACTACTTGCCGTAGATTAGCTTCCTTTAAAGTAGACCGAGCACTAAAACTTATTTTGAGGTAACAAGATGCAAGTTTCTGTTGAAACGACTCAAGGCCTAGGGCGTCGTGTCACAATCACCGTACCAGCCGCTGATATCCAAAAAGCTGTAGACAGCGAACTGAAAAAAGCTGCTAAAACTGTTCGCATTGATGGTTTCCGTAAAGGACACGTACCAATGTCTATGGTTAAACAACGTTACGGTATGTCTGTTCTGAATGATGTTCTGGGTGATCTGATGCAGCGTAATTTCATCAACGCTATCATCGAAAACAAAGTTAACCCAGTAGGTGCACCTGATTACAAACCAGAGCAATACAAAGAAGGTGAAGACTTTGTATACTCTGTAGAATTCGAAGTTTTCCCAGAAATCGAACTGAAAGATCTGGAAAGCATTGAAGTGGTAAAACCTATCGTGACAGTTAAAGACGAAGACGTTGATAACATGTTAGAAACTCTGCGTAAACAACAAGCCGAGTGGAAAGATAAAGAAGGTGAAGTTGCGGCAGAAGATCGTGTAACTGTTGATTTTAATGGTTCTATTGACGGTGAAGAATTTGAAGGCGGAAAAGCTGAAGATTTCGTACTGGCAATGGGTCAAGGCCGTATGATCCCAGGTTTTGAAGAAGGTCTTATCGGTCATAAAGCAGGTGAAGAATTCACTATCGATGTGACTTTCCCAGAAGATTACCACGCTGAAAACCTAAAAGGTAAAAAAGCACAATTTGCTATCAACCTGAAAAAAGTGGAAGAGCGTGAACTGCCAGAATTAACTGAAGAGTTCATCAAACGCTTCGGTATTGCAGATGGTTCAGTTGATGGTTTACGTGCCGAAGTACGTAAAAACATGGAACGTGAGCTGAAAAATGCGATCCGTACACGTGTTAAATCACAAGTTATCGATGGCTTAGTGAAAGCTAACGAAGTTGACGTACCTGCGGCTGCAGTAGATAGCGAAATTGAAGTTCTGCAACGTCAAGCAGCACAACGTTTCGGTGGTGATGAAAAACAAGCTCTGCAATTACCACGTGAATTGTTCGAAGAACAAGCAAAACGTCGTGTTATCGTTGGATTACTGTTAGGTGAAGTGATCAATAGTAATGAACTGAAAGCAGAAGACGAGCGTGTGAAAGCGTTGATCGACGAAATGGCTTCAGCTTATGAAGATCCGTCAGAAGTTGTTGAGTTCTACAATAAGAACGAACAACTGATGAATAACATCCGTAATTTAGCATTAGAAGAGCAAGCGGTAGAAAAAATCTTAGCAACTGCTAAAGTAACGGAAAAAGAAACTAACTTCACTGAACTAATGAACGAAGTTCAGATGGGTTAATTTTTAACCGCGATATCGGTTTTAAGCAAAAACCCGTGGTAAAAACCACGGGTTTTTTTCAGTTTGTGTATATTTATCAAATTTTGTCTTGAAATTTGAGCGATTATCTCCAGATAATTCTATAGTCATTTTATCACTCCTCGCGAGGCGCCTTGAATGTCTTGTGAGAGATTGGATCATTTGCAATGGTCATGATCAATTATCTCAAGTAAAATTGTTGTCATTGGCACCAATAAGAATGCAATAGGAGACAGATATGTCATTTAACGACACCCAGGAACAATTCGCACCTAATATGGCTTTGGTGCCGATGGTTATAGAGCAGACTTCACGAGGTGAGCGCTCTTACGATATTTATTCACGTTTATTAAAAGAACGTATCATTTTCCTGACTGGCCAAGTTGAAGATCATATGGCCAATCTCATTGTTGCTCAGATGTTGTTTTTAGAAGCTGAGAACCCAGAAAAAGATATTAACCTGTACATTAATTCACCGGGTGGTGTGATCACAGCAGGTATGTCGATTTATGACACAATGCAATATATCAAAGCGGATGTTAGCACTATTTGTATGGGACAAGCTTGTTCAATGGGTGCATTTTTATTATCTGCAGGTGCAAAAGGTAAACGTATTTGTCTACCTAACTCACGTGTCATGATCCACCAACCTTTAGGTGGATACCAAGGCCAAGCGACAGATATTCAAATCCACGCTCAAGAAATTTTGAAAGTGAAATCGCGTATGAATGAGTTAATGGCTCAACATACGGGGAAATCTATTGAAGAAATAGAAAGAGATACTGAGCGTGATCGTTTCTTATCCGCTAACGAAGCGTTAGAATATGGTTTAGTTGATAAAGTTTATACACAACGCAGCTAGTCATATTCCGTTGTAATAGCTATGGAGTTAACAGGTTTTCTTTGTTATAGATTGATATAAAGAAAGCTGCTATTAATCTCTAGATAAAAAAGTCTTTCTTCCTCTTATTCGCTGATAAGAGGAATAACTAAGTGAGGTTAACTGATGACAGATAAGCGCAAAGATAGCTCTGGGAAGCTTCTGTATTGCTCTTTCTGCGGTAAAAGCCAGCATGAAGTAAAGAAATTAATCGCTGGCCCGTCGGTTTATATTTGTGATGAATGTGTCGACCTTTGTGTTGATATTATTCGTGAAGAAATAAAAGATTTAGCACCTCATCATGAACGCAGTGAATTGCCAACGCCACATGAAATCCGTAAACATCTTGATGATTATGTTATCGGTCAGGAGCTGGCGAAAAAAGTATTGGCAGTTGCCGTTTATAATCACTATAAACGTCTGCGTAATGGCGATAAAGCCGATGGTGTTGAGCTAGGGAAAAGTAATATCCTGCTGATTGGCCCGACAGGTAGTGGTAAAACATTATTAGCAGAAACGTTAGCACGTTATCTTGATGTACCTTTTACCATGGCCGATGCGACAACGCTAACAGAAGCGGGCTATGTAGGGGAAGATGTTGAAAACATCATTCAAAAACTACTACAAAAATGCGATTACGATGTGCAAAAAGCACAACGTGGTATTGTTTATATTGATGAAATTGACAAAATCACTCGTAAATCTGAAAACCCATCAATTACACGTGATGTTTCTGGCGAAGGTGTACAGCAAGCATTATTGAAATTAGTTGAAGGGACAGTAGCTTCTGTACCTCCTCAAGGCGGGCGTAAACATCCACAGCAAGAATTCTTACAAGTAGATACTTCGAAGATCCTCTTTATTTGTGGTGGTGCTTTTGCCGGACTGGATAAAGTAGTTGCGCAACGTCTAAATACCCATTCAGGTATTGGTTTTGGTGCAGAAGTGAAAAGCCAAAATGAGAAAGCGAGTGAAGGGGAGTTATTAGCGCAAGTTGAACCAGAAGATCTGATTAAATTTGGTCTGATCCCTGAATTTATTGGTCGTTTACCTGTTGTTGCAACATTAGGTGAGCTCAATGAAGATGCGTTAATTCAAATTCTGCAAGAGCCTAAAAATGCCCTGACTAAACAGTATCAAGCATTGTTTAAATTAGAAGGTGTAGATTTAGAGTTCCGTAAAGATGCGTTAACCGCGATTGCTAAAAAAGCGATGTCGCGTAAAACAGGGGCGCGTGGTTTACGTTCCATTGTAGAAGCTGCATTACTTGATACAATGTACGATCTTCCTTCATTTGAAAATGCGGAGAAAGTGGTCATTGATGAAAATGTAATCAATGGGAAATCTGAACCGCTGATTATATATAGTCAACCTGAAAATCAGGCATCGGGTGAATAATATAGCGAAAATCAGCAATACCTCTTGTCTGATATTATCTATTTTCTCCCTTTTAGGGCAAAAAAATAGGATAACGCGTGCCAACGCAATAAAAATGAGGGAATTTTCCCTCATTTTGTTTTTTTAATAGGGAATGCTATTGAATGTCGGAAAACTGCCCTTATATATTTTGACAATCCGTAGAATTAATTTTATTTGGTGAGATGCGAATAAAATTACCTGTAAAAGCGTTAAGCTAAAAACGAAGAGAGAGCTCTATGAATCCTGAGCGTCCAGAACGTATTGAAATACCTGTATTGCCATTACGTGATGTCGTTGTATATCCACATATGGTGATCCCGTTGTTTGTTGGTCGTGAAAAATCTATTCATTGCTTAGAAGCTGCGATGAACGACAACAAACAAATTATGCTGGTTGCGCAGAAAGATGCATCTACTGACGAACCAGGTGTTAATGATCTTTTTTCTGTGGGGACAGTGGCTTCTGTTTTACAGATGCTGAAACTGCCTGACGGAACCGTAAAAGTGCTTGTTGAAGGTATTCGCCGCGCAAAAATTACCACATTATCTGATAATGGTGAGTATTTCCAAGCTAAAGCGGAATATCTAGACACGCCCGTTGTTGATGAGCGTGAACAAGAGGTACTAAATCGCACGGCGATCAATCAGTTTGAAGGTTATATCAAGCTGAATAAAAAAATTCCGCCAGAGGTATTAGCCTCATTGCATGCGATTGAAGAATCTGCGAAGTTAGCTGATACCATTGCTTCGCATATGCCTTTGAAATTAAAAGATAAGCAAGCTGTGCTTGAAATGTCTGATGTAACAGAACGCCTAGAGTATTTAATGGCGATGATGGAATCAGAAATTGATCTGCTACAAGTTGAAAAACGCATTCGTAACCGCGTTAAAAAGCAGATGGAAAAAAGCCAGCGTGAGTACTACCTCAATGAGCAGATGAAAGCGATCCAAAAAGAATTAGGTGAGATGGATGATGCACCTGATGAAATGGAGTCGTTAAAACGCAAAATTGAAGCGGCGAAAATGCCCAAAGAGGCGAGAGAAAAGACAGAAGCTGAACTTCAGAAATTAAAAATGATGTCGCCAATGTCTGCTGAGGCAACAGTAGTCCGTAGCTATATTGATTGGATGGTACAAGTTCCTTGGAATAGCCGTAGCAAAGTGAAAAAAGACTTAGTGAAAGCGCAGGAAGTACTTGATACGGATCATTATGGCTTAGAACGTGTGAAAGAGCGTATTCTTGAATATCTCGCGGTTCAGTCTCGTGTCAGCAAAATTAAAGGGCCAATCCTGTGTTTAGTAGGGCCTCCTGGGGTAGGTAAAACATCACTAGGTCAATCTATCGCGAAAGCGACAGGGCGTAAATATGTGCGTATGGCATTAGGTGGGGTGCGTGATGAAGCTGAAATCCGTGGTCACCGTCGTACTTACATTGGATCGATGCCTGGTAAGTTAATCCAAAAAATGGCCAAAGTTGGTGTTAAAAACCCGCTATTTTTATTAGATGAAATCGACAAGATGTCATCAGATATGCGCGGTGATCCAGCTTCAGCACTGTTAGAGGTGTTAGATCCAGAACAAAATATTGCCTTTAATGACCATTATCTTGAAGTGGACTACGACTTATCCGATGTTATGTTTGTGGCGACATCTAACTCCATGAACATTCCGGCGCCATTACTCGATCGTATGGAAGTGATCCGCTTATCGGGTTATACCGAAGATGAAAAACTCAACATTGCAAAACAGCATCTGTTACCAAAACAGATTGAACGTAATGCACTGAAAGAGAATGAGCTAACAATCCACGACAGCGCGATTATGGGCATTATTCGCTATTATACGCGTGAAGCGGGTGTACGTAGCTTAGAGCGTGAAATTTCTAAATTATGTCGTAAAGCGGTTAAACAACTGCTGATGGATAGTACTATCAAGCATATTGAAATCGATGAAAATAATCTGAAAGATTATTTAGGTGTACGTAAAGTCGATTATGGTCGTGCTGATACAGAAAATCGTATTGGTATGGTAACAGGGCTTGCTTGGACAGAAGTTGGTGGTGACCTACTGACGATTGAAACGGCAAGTGTACCGGGTAAAGGTAAACTGACCTTCACTGGCTCGTTAGGTGAAGTTATGCAAGAGTCGATTCAAGCAGCGATGACTGTGGTTCGTGCTCGAGCTGACAAACTGGGCATTAATGGCGACTTCTATGAAAAACGTGATATTCATGTACACGTACCAGAAGGCGCGACGCCAAAAGATGGTCCAAGTGCGGGTATTGCAATGTGTACCGCGTTGGTTTCCAGTTTAACGGGTAATCCAGTTCGTTCAGATGTTGCAATGACGGGAGAAATTACCTTACGTGGTCAAGTATTGCCAATCGGTGGATTAAAAGAAAAGTTACTTGCGGCACATCGTGGCGGAATTAAGACAGTTCTTATCCCTGATGAAAATAAACGTGATTTAGAAGAAATTCCTGAAAACATTGTTGCTGATCTGGATATTCACCCAGTGAAAACAATTGAGGAAGTTTTAACGTTAGCCCTAGAGAAATCGCCATTTGGCATCGAAGTAGTGACTAACAAATAACACTAAATCGTGATGTGAATCATAATATTTCACTAAAAAAAAGGCTGGATAAGCAATAAAAGCTTGCCAGTCTTTTTTTGTGTCGTTAATTTAATGGGGTTTATTAATTAATAGTCCTGTTTTATCAGTCTTGCTATATATAAAAAGGCTTGATATAACGACGTTTGCAAAATTTGCCATTAATGGTAAAAAATAACGCATAAATTATGGGGATGAAAAGCGTGAATAAAACTCAACTGATCGACAAAATTGCTGCGAATGCAGATATCACTAAAGCGGCAGCGGGTCGTGTTGTAGATGCAATGGTAGCTTCAATCACTGAATCTTTACAAAAAGGTGATGACGTTGCATTAGTGGGCTTCGGTACATTTACCGTACGTGATCGCGCAGCACGTACTGGCCGTAATCCACAAACAGGTAAAGAGATTCAAATTGCTGCTGCCAAAGTGCCTGCATTCCGTGCGGGTAAAGGTCTAAAAGACGCAGTAAATCAATAATTGAGTAAATCGTTTTTCTGCCTAATGTGTTATTGGGTTGACGTTATGGATAAACAGAAAACGAATCGATTAAGAAATAAAGCGCATCTTTAAAGGATGCGCTTTTCTTTTTTACCACAGAAAAGGGGATTAAACCGAGTATTCTCTGGTGATAAGACGTGAAACTAAAGTAGTCATTTGATAGAATAGCGCGTTGTTCTATAACTGAAATAGACAACATGAAAGCATCTCATGGTTAGCTAAAGACTTAACTGACCAATGAGTCAATTAGAGCTGTTTATTTTGTATCTGTAAGATGTGTGTTAAGACTCAAATTTTATACGGGATTGGCTATTTCTAAGGATTGTCGCGTGTTGCGACATTTTGATATTAAGCCAGCGATGAGCATGTTAAATTAGCTGTGCTCAAAATAGTCGTGTAACACCAATAAAAAATAATTTTTTCACCAAACGGAGCCTAGTCTCGTTATGATGGACAACATTCGTTCAACTGCTAATAATCCTTTTATTAAGATACTATTAGCTGTGATCATCCTCTCTTTCGTCCTAACTGGTGTGGGCGGATATCTCTTTAGTTCTGGTGTTAATGATGCCGCTGAAGTTAACGGTTATAAAATAAGTCGTGCTCAGTTAGAGCAAGCTTATCAACAACGCCGAGCACAACTACAAAAAGATATGGGTGACAATTTTGCTTCCCTCGCATCATCAGATGAGGGACAAAAAATGATCCGCCAACAAGCATTGAATGTGCTGATTAACCAAGCTTTGCTGGATCAATTTGCTCAAGAGTTAGGTATTTCTGCTGGTGACCAGCAAATCAGAGACGCGATTTTTGCGCTACCTTATTTCCAAACTGATGGTAAATTTGATAACAAAAAATACGTTGAGTTATTAACGGCGAATAATATTGACGCTGATGCCTTTGCTGAAGGAATTCGTCAAAATTTGATTAATCAACAATTACGTTATTCTATTCAAGGCACTGACTTTGCTTTAGAGAGTGAAGTTAAAGACTTTGCCGGCTTAATGCTGCAAAGCCGTAATGTGCGTCTCGCTTCATTAGATATTCAGCCATTCCTTGAAAAAGAGACGGTATCAGATGAAGAATTAAAAGCCTTTTATGACCAAAATACCTCTATGTTTATCGCTCCAGCACAAGTTAAAGTGAGCTATATTCAGTTAGAAGCCCAAAAAGATTTAAGCAACATCACTATTTCAGATGATGAAGTTAAAGCTTATTACGATAGTAATATCAGTGAATTTACTGTCCCCGGACAAAAAAAATACAGTCTACTTGTCTTAGCAGATGAAACCGCTGCGAAAGAAGCTGAAGATGCGTTGAAAAATGGCGCTGACTTTGTCACCTTAGTAAAAGAAAAATCCATTGATACTTTTTCTGCTAAACAAGATGGTTCATTAGGCTGGATCACTATTGGTCAAGAGCTACCAGAATTAGCAAATGCGAGTTTGACTGAGAAGGGGCAAATTTCACAGCCAGTTAAAATCAGCAACGGTTATGCTATTTTCCGTCTTGATGATATTAAACCTTCGGTGGTAAAACCTTTTGATGACATTAAAGCTGACTTATTAGTAAAAATGCGTGAAAACAAAGCCATTGATGATTTCTTCGCATTGCAGCAAAAAGTGAGTCAAGCCGCTTCAAATGATAACGACACGCTAGCGACAGCAGCAAAAGCAGGGAACGTCACTGTAATCAATACAGATTGGTTTGATGAAAACAATGTACCAGCAGCCTTGAATAACGAAAAGTTAACACAGCTTATCTTTGGTGGTTCACTGGTTGATGACAATGGCCCTACAGGCATGAACTCAGATATGGTTACCCTTGGTAATGATAGTGCTTATATTGTTCGTGTCGAAGGATATAAACCTGCATCAAGCCAACCATTAGATAAAGTACGTGACAAGGTTATTACACTGGTCAAACAGCAAAAAGCTTCTCAAGCGATGAATGCGCAAGCTCAGAAACTCCTTGCAGCCTTAAAAGAAGGTAAAGGAGAGGCGGCATTGAAAGAAGCAAATATCTCGTTTGGTGAGGTAGAAAGCGTGGTTCATTCATCAGCCACAGATCCGATACAAAGTGCTATTTTTGCTATGCCAAAACCAGCAGAAGGTAAAAAAGAGTACGGTATGTCTAATGTACCGGGTTCAAAAGTGGTCTTAATCCAACTAGATAGTGTCACTGATGGTAAGCCAACGGCAGAACAGCTTGAATTTATGACTAATCTCTATCGCGCCCAAATGGGAGAAGAAGCTTTACAACTTATGCTCAGCGATTTAAGAGAAAAAGCAAAAATCGAGATTTTTGATAAAGATTATCAATAAACTATCTTAGATTGATTGAATAAAAACCCAGTTTCGACTGGGTTTTTTTATGGCTAAAATTATATTCAAGATTAGAAATTGCGAGCAGTCACGTCATTTTTTGTAACGCTATTTTTTTATTCAATTTATTTTTCTTACTCTCTCGTAATTCATATGGTTGCTAATTGCTGAATTATTTAAGGCTTGGCATTATTTGATGGCATTCAGTAATCGCTGTTTGCTGTTGAATATACAGTTATTTTTACAAAAAGGAGATGATTAAAATGGATAAAAAAACACTATCAGCATTTATGGCATCAATATGTTTAACATTAGGTTTAGGGTTATCACCACTCTCTTATGCCGATGATATATCGCCTTCAACATCAACCATGTTGATTGAAAAAGGGGATCAAAAAGAGAGTGCTGTCAGTGAGGTAAACGCTAGTGCACAAGGAAAGTTGGATATTAATAGTGCAACACTTGATGAATTAATGACGCTAAAAGGGATCGGAAAAGCAAAAGCGCAAGCCATTATCGATTATCGAGAAAAAGTGGGGCGTTTTGCTTCTTTTGATGATCTCGCCAAGGTCTTTGGTATTGGTATGAAGCTTATTGAACAAAATAAAGATCTAATTATTATCAACTAATTACTCGATAATACTGTACCCCTTTTTTGTGATCAAAAAGGGGTACAGAATTGCCTTTATATAATATTAATAATCAGATGGTATTTTAATTTGGGTAATAAATAATCGGATGAAATATACCCTATTTGATATTTTTGACTATATTTAAGATATTACATAGAAATTTCTCTTAGCTAAAGTTTGTTAGGGATATCAAGAGGTAATAAAGTCATATGAGTACATTAATTAAAGTTTATGGATTCCATTTAGATGTTTTTGAGCATGTGAATAATGCGCGTTACCTTGAATTTTTAGAACAAGCAAGATGGGATTGGATTGAACAACACTTAGATCTCGCTTGGTTTAAACGGCATGGTCTAGCACTCGTTGTCGCGAATATTAATATCAACTATCGTTTGCCTGCTAATTTAGGCGATGAACTAATCATTAGTTGTGATATTGCAGAAGTCGGTATTAAAAGTGGCGTGTTGTCTCAAAAAATAGTGAGAAAACAAGATGGTGCATTGATTTCAGATGCATTAGTGACTTTTGTACTCGTTGATATCAATACTAAAAAAGCATTAACACTTACAGATCAGTTACGAGAAAAATTGGAGTATGTACGCCAGTCTGCTGATTAGCATTGATGTTATCCAGTTAACCGTCTAATTCTATCGGTGATCGTAACATATTAGCGGCAGGATATACTGTACTTACCTGTGTAAGGGAGGGAGTAGTCAACCCACTCGCTGAAGCAGGAATCCACCGAGGCGAGTCAGACTGTGGTCTGAACCGCTGTAGGGAGCCACGTCCTTTAGGGCATGGAGGAGGTCAATTGGTTTTGGTATAGAATAATTCCCCGCTCTGTTGTTTTCAGGGCGGAGAAAATCACAGGGGAAAACTGGGTAAAACAACTGGTTAATTAGTTATCACGGCTTCGACGACTTTATTAGCAACCAAACAGGTCACGAATTAAAAATAACTGCTACGCGTGTAAACGCACAGAAAACAAAGCTAACACATTTTTGACAGATTATTTAAGGCCAACTTTATTTTTCATGGCGTCCATGACGGCATTTTTGTCTTGTAAATAGCCATGAAGTCCACGCTCTCTTAAATGGCAAGCTGCACATTGACCACAACCATCACCTTGAATACCGTTATAACAAGTTAAGGTGTTGTGGCGTACAAAATCTAAATTACCGTAATAGTCAGCGAGTGCCCAAGTTTGCGCTTTATCTAACCACATCAACGGAGTGATAAACTGAATATCACGAGCAATACCTAAATTTACCGCATGATTTAGAGCCTTAACAAACTCATCGCGACAATCTGGATAACCTGAGAAATCAGTTTCACATACGCCGGTAATAACGCTTTCAGCACCAATCTGATAAGCATAAATGGAGGCTAATGTAAGAAATAAAATATTTCTACCAGGTACAAAGGTACTAGGAATATCGCTTTGTTCACTCTGTTTAAAATCAGGCACAGGAATATTGTCACGTGTTAAGCTACTGATAGCGAGTTCATTGAGTAAACTGACATCCAAAACTTTATGTGCGGTTGCACCTAATAATTGACTGACTCTTTGTGCTACCTCAATTTCTTCTTTATGACGTTGTCCATAATTAAATGTAATACAATGAACTTCATCATACTGCTCTAGTGCTTGGATTAGGCAGGTTGTCGAATCTTGTCCACCACTAAAGACAACGACCGTTTTTTTCATCAGAATACTCCTGAATATTGATATTTTTTAAGGATTAATACGCATAATATTGCAGATATTATGACAAGTTATCACCAAATTATCAGTAAGAGATTATTCTTATAGCAGGGGTAGATTATTACTATTTTTTGTAGGGGCATATGTTAAAGGAGTATTTATGTTAGATAAGATTGACCGAAAACTATTAACGCTATTACAGGAAGATTCAAGCCTCTCACTGAATACTTTGGCAGAGGCGGTTAACCTAACCTCAACACCTTGCTGGAAACGATTGAAAAGACTCGAGGATGAAGGGTATATTCGTAAACGTGTTGCATTACTCGACAGTGAAAAAATTGGGCTTGGCTTAACAGTTATTGTTATGATAAGAACACAGCAACATAATAGCGAGTGGTATGAACAATTTGTATCATTCGTTAAGCAAATGCCAGAAGTACTGACATTCTATCGAATGGCGGGTGAGTGTGATTATCTAATGCATGTTGAAGTTGTAGACATGAAAAGTTATGACCAATTTTACAAACGCATGGTTAACGGCGTTCCTGGGCTTATTGACGTAACTTCTAACTTTGCAATGGAAAAAATTAAATACACAACGGCAATGCCGATACCTGAATAAGATCCCTCTTTACCAACTGGCACTTTTATTTTTTGTACAACCTTAGGATTTAAGGCGTGGCTCTATTTTCACAGCTCAGTTGGTATTTTATCAGCGAATGGCGTCGTTATGTCGGTGCTATTTTCTTATTGATGGTTATCGCCGTTCTACAAGTGATCCCTCCGAAAATCGTCGGGATTATTGTTGATGGTGTTGATAGCCATAGCCTGTCTTTTCAGCAAATTATGGGGTGGATCGGGATCATGGTATTGATCGCCCTTGCTGTCTATTTATTACGTTATATTTGGCGTCTGTGGTTATTTGGTGCTTCTTACCAACTGGCTGTGAAATTACGTATGCAAATCTATCGCCAACTTAGTCTTCAATCATCGGCTTTTTATCAACGCTATCGCACGGGTGATTTAATCGCACGTACCACTAATGATGTTGATAAAGTCGTTTTTGCCGCAGGGGAAGGGGTGTTAACCCTTGTTGACTCTATGGTAATGGGACTTGCGGTGTTAGTGATGATGAGTATTCAGTTAAGTTGGCAATTGACACTTATCTCATTGTTACCTATGCCATTAATGGCGATATTAATTAAACGCTATGGCGATAAACTACATCACCGCTTTAAAAGTGCACAAGCACTATTTTCTTCATTGAATAATCAAGCGCAAGAAAGTTTAAGTAGCATTCGTATGATCAAATCTTTCGGTCTTGAACAGCAACATGCTTCACGTTTTGAAACGGTTGCAAAAGAGACGGGTCGACAAAATATGCGAGTGGCAAAAGTCGATGCATTGTTTGACCCCACGATTTTTATGGCAATTGGTTTTGCTAACTTACTTGCTGTGGCGGGAGGAAGTTATTTTGTTCTCAATGGCACGATGACATTGGGAGAATTAACCAGTTTTGTAATGTATTTAGGGCAAATGATTTGGCCTATGTTAGCGCTGGCATGGATGTTTAATATTGTTGAGCGTGGTAGTGCGGCTTATAGCAGGATCAATGCATTACTCAATGAGCAACCGGCTATGGTTGATGGTCAACTATCACTAATGCATCAAAAAGGAACTTTAGCGGTAGATATTAAAGCGTTTCATTACCCCAAACAGCAAGTTGATGTACTAAAAAACATTCATTTTACACTCTCTCCTGGTGAGATGTTGGGTATTTGCGGTATGACTGGGGCGGGGAAAAGCACTTTGTTAGCGCTGATCCAGCGCTTATATGATGTCAGTGAAGGGGATATTCGTTTTCAATCTGTCCCCCTTTACCAATTAAAATTGGATGAATGGCGGGGAAGACTTGCTGTTGTCAACCAAACACCGTTTCTTTTTTCGGATACGATTGCCGGAAATATAGCCTTAGGACGCCCTGATGCTACCAAAGAAGAGATAGAGGCAGTAGCCAAAATCGCCAATATTCACGATGATATTTTAAATTTACCCGAAGGATATCTGACTCAAGTTGGTGAAAAAGGGGTCATGCTCTCGGGGGGACAAAAGCAACGTATTTCCATTGCTAGAGCTTTACTGTTAGATGCGGAAATCTTGTTATTAGATGATGCGTTATCAGCCGTTGATGGACAAACTGAATACCAGATCTTACAAAATCTGGCTCAATGGCGTAAAGAGAAAACCATTATTATTAGTGCTCACCGTTTATCTGCACTGGTTGATGCAACAAATATATTGGTATTAAAACAAGGCGAAATCATAGAGCAAGGTACTCATCAAACACTTATTGCAGTGCCAGGTTGGTATCAAGATATGTACCATTATCAACAACTCGAGGCCGCATTAGATGACGATAAATAATAATAAATCCATTAAAACGTTATTGCCGGCCTTAAAAAGATTATTAGCTTATGGCAAAACCTATCGCAAACCGATGACATTAGGTGTGGTGATGTTATGGGTGGCAGCGATTGCAGAAGTGGGTGGACCTTTACTTATTAGTTATTTTATTGATGCTAAAGTAGCGACTCATCAAGTTGAATGGCGAGGCGCATTAGGTCTTGCTGCTGCTTTTATTCTATTACAAATTATTGCGGCACTATTGCACTATTACCAAACAATCGTCTTTAATTATGCCGCTGTTGGGGTGGTACAACAGTTACGAGCAGATGTGATGAGTGCTGCGCTAAAACAGCCATTAAGTGCATTTGATAATCAGCCTGTAGGACAGCTGATTTCTCGTGTTACCAATGATACAGAAACTATCAAAGATCTATTTGTTAACGTCTTTCCTGCTCTATTTCGTGCTATAGCATTGGTGGTTGTGATGTTAATCGCTATGTTTCTACTCGAATGGCAAATGGCATTGGTGGCGATGACGATTTTCCCTGCGGTTATTGGTGTGATGATGCTTTATCAACGGCTAAGTACACCTATTGTACGCAATGTGCGTCATTATCTTGCCAATATTAATGATGGCTTTCATGAAGTGATTAATGGTATGTCGGTTATCCAGCAATTTCGTCAACAAGCTCGCTTCGGTAAGAGAATGTCAGATGATAGTTGGCAACATTATCAAGCACGTATGAAAGCACTAAAACTTGACGGGTTATTATTGCGCCCGTTACTCAGTATGCTCTCTGCATTGGTGCTATGTGGCTTATTGATACTGTTTGGATATCAAGGTAGTGCTGTGATTGGTGTTGGAGTAATTTATGCTTTTATCAGCTATTTAGGTCGTCTTAATGAACCTCTTATTACTCTGACGTCTCAACAATCTTTATTACAACAAGCGGTTGTTTCCGGTGAACGAGTCTTTGAGTTAATGGACGCCCCGATGCAGCAATATGGCAATGCAAGCTATACCATTAACCAAGGAGATATAGCCATTAACGGCTTGTGGTTTGCGTATCTAAAACAGCAGTGGGTATTAAAAGAGATTAATCTTGATATACCTGCTCGCCACTTTGTCGCTTTTGTGGGGCATACTGGCAGTGGAAAAAGTACCTTAGCCAGTTTGCTTATGGGAAATTATCCATGGCAGAAAGGACATATCTACTTAGATAACCATCCATTAGAATGCTATTCCCATCAGGCATTAAGAAGCGGTATTGCGATGGTACAGCAAGATCCTGTTTTATTATCAGGTACTTTGCGTGACAATATTACTTTAGGGCGTCACTGCTCTGAAGCTCACTTATGGCAAGTATTAGCAACAGTACAATTAAATAGCTGGGTAAAAACATTACCTGATGGTTTAGAAACCCCCTTAGGTGAACAGGGTAGTCGCTTATCCGCGGGACAAAAACAGTTATTAGCATTAGCTCGAGTATTATTATTTCCACCCCGTATTCTTATCTTAGATGAGGCAACGGCAAATATCGACTCGGGTACAGAGCAAGCTGTTCAAAAAGCCCTTACGGAAATAAGAGAAAAAACCACATTAATTGTTATCGCTCATCGCCTTTCAACCATTATCGATGCTGACGAAATTGTAGTGCTTCATCGTGGTGAGATTGTTGAGCAAGGTAAACATGCACAACTATTGGCACAAAAAGGTCGCTATTACAATATGTACCAATTACAACAAGTTAAAGAGTCATTACAAGTTCAAGAGCCAGCCGTTGTTGAGTGATATAATCTAAATTCCATTCATCCTAACCCAGCCAATGCTGGGTTTTTTATTGCCCCAATTTTTAGCATTGTGGACATGATAAGAGCATTTATTGCACTAAGTTAGTGAGTGATATTTATTTTTTATTTGTTTATCAATGAAATAAGTATTGGCATATCTCTTGCTCTATCAGTATGGCGCTTTCTAAAACCGTATGGAGCAATTATATGAAATATATCATCGCGATTATTAAACCATTTAAATTAGAAGATGTAAGAGAGTCACTCTCTGAGCTTGGGATTAACGGAATGACAATCAGTGAAGTAAAAGGATATGGGCGACAAAAAGGACATGCCGAGCTTTATCGGGGAGCTGAGTATGAGGTTAACTTTCTTCCTAAAGTAAAAATAGAATTAGCGGTTTGTGATGGGCAATTAGAGCCTGTGCTACAAGCCATAAGCCAAGTTACTGATACTGGTAAAGTAGGAGATGGCAAAATTTTTGTTTTAGAGTTATTGCAGGCGATCCGTATTCGTACAGGAGAGTCTGGTGAAGAAGCCTTGTAGAGGAGCTAACAAATGAAACGATTTATTAGTTATTTTTTTACGTTAGCACTTACATACTTTTTATTACCTCAGTTAGCTATCGGAGCTACCACAATAGACATAGATAAAGCGGACAACAGTTTTATGCTGATCTGTAGTGCATTGGTGTTTTTTATGACTATTCCCGGTATCGCACTCTTTTATGGCGGGTTACTACGCAGTAAGAATGTATTATCACTAATGACGCAAGTGATGTTGATTTTCAGTGTAGTGATTATCCTTTGGATTATGTTTGGCTATAGTTTGGCGTTTACTGCTGGAAATAAGATTTGGGGTGGGTGGTCACTTACTTTCCTAAATAATATTTCAGTCGATTCTGTTGCTGGTGCAATTAATCAATATGTGCATGTTGTATTTCAAGGCTCTTTTGCGGTGATCACCGTGGCCCTGATTGTTGGCGCATTAGGTGAACGTATTCGTTTTTCAGCACTGCTTATCTTTACTGTTATTTGGTTTACTTTTTCATATATTCCCATTGCCCATATGGTATGGGGAGAAGGTGGTTGGCTTATCGATGATGGAGCATTAGATTTTGCGGGAGGAACGGTTGTCCATATTAATGCCGCTGTAGCAGCGCTTGTTGGTGCTTACTTACTAGGTAAACGAGGTGATTATCAACATACTGCGATTAAACCACATAATTTACCTATGGTCTTTACTGGTACAGCGGTACTTTATATTGGTTGGTTTGGTTTTAATGCAGGCTCTGCAGGGAGCGCTAATGGTATTGCTGCATTGGCGTTTTTAAATACAGTTGTAGCTACCGCAGGTGCAGTTCTTGCGTGGACATTTGCTGAATGGCTAGTGAGAAGGAAACCTTCTATGTTAGGTAGTTGTTCAGGATGTATTGCGGGATTAGTTGCTATTACCCCAGCCGCGGGAACCGTAGGCCCTATTGGTGCTTTGGTTATTGGTATTATTGCTGGCATCATCGGGCTTTGGGGGGTTGTGGTTCTTAAACGTTGGTTAAAAGCAGATGATGTCTGTGATGTTTTTGGTATTCATGGTACTTGTGGTATTGCGGGCTGTTTATTAACGGGCATATTTACGGCTTCATTTTTAGGGGGCATTGGTTATAGCGAACATATGACGTTAGATAAGCAAGTGCTAACTCAATTATTTAGTGTTGTGATTACGCTTATTTGGTCAAGTGTTGTGGCTTACATTGCCTTTAAAATTGCCGATAAGCTAGTGGGATTGCGTGTCTCACAAGAAGAAGAGCATGATGGATTAGATATAACCACTCATGGAGAAAGAGCGTACGAGCAGTAATGGTCTATTCCCCCTCAACAGAGGGGGGAATATTCTCACCGCGTTATTTGTTAGATTTTATTCGTTTTTGACGGATAACACCTTCTTGAACAGAAGAGGCAACTAGTTGCCCACTCATATTAAACATTTTTCCTCTCACAAATCCGCGACCACCTGAGGCTGATGGACTTTCAATAGCATAAAGTAACCAGTCATCAACACGAAATGGGCGATGGAACCACATGGAATGATCGATGGTAGCCACTTGTAAACTCGGATCCATAAAACCTAAACCATAAGGTTGCAGTGAGGTGGGTAAAAAATCAAAATCAGAGATATAACCTAATAAGTATTGGTGTAGGAAAGGATCAGATGGCATTTCTCCGCGACTACGATACCAAACATAACGTTCCGCAGGTGCTTTCTCATAACCAAACGGGCTAAAATATTGCACGGGGCGTGCTTCAAAAGGTGTTTCTCTTAATGCGAGTGTTCTTAGAGGTTCGGGTAATTTTGGGGCAAGTTTTTTCAATATCTCATCTTGAGAGATCAAGTCATTTGGAAAAGGGACTTCAGGCATCATATCTTGATGTTCAAAGCCTTCTTCAAACTCTTGGAAAGAGACGGTCATATAAAAAATAGGCTTACCTTGTTGAATAGCACTGACGCGACGAGTACTAAATGAGCCACCATCACGGATAGATTCCACATCGTAAACAATAGGCTTATGGCTATCACCAGGTCGTAAAAAATAGCTGTGAAATGAATTAACATAGCGATTATCAGCAATTGTTTGTTTTGCCGCATAAAGAGCTTGGCCAACAACTTGTCCACCAAAGACTTGTGGTAAACCTAAATCTTCACTTTGACCTCTAAATAGGCCTTCTTCTATTTTTTCAAGCTCCATTAAGTTGATAAGTTTTTTTAATGCCTGGCTCATAGTTTACCTATATATCATCGGATAGATTATGTTTTATAGTTTTGATTATATACAATCCGCTATCGGATAAAAAAATAATCTGCTGTTTATATTTTGCTAAAAATGCCGTAACACCTTATTTGATAGGGGATCAATCGCGATGTTAGCTAATAGAGGGTATAAATTGAAAGAATTTGGCAAAGAATAAGGCCTTATTGAGTAATTTATCAGCACTTGGTTGGGCTTTCCTTGCTATTTGGATAGCTTTAAAAGATAATGCATATCGTCTTAGCAATAAGACAATCTATGGGGTCTTGTTGGTTCTCCCGCAACACTAACTTGTTAACTCGGTCAGGTCCGGAAGGAAGCAGCCATGGCAGGTGTCGTGTGTGCCGGGATGTCGCTGGCAAGGCCCCACCCAATTTCTGCATTGCAATCCCGCTATTTTTTATCCAGTTACTTTCTTCATCGTAATCGTATCGTTGAACGTTTGCATCTAAACATATTTCTATTTACATATTGTTTAATTAATAGTTTTTTTAACTATATTTACTCTCAATATGGGTTTGGTGAATTAATAAGAAACAGAATGCCTTTCACCTATTATCGCCTACGCGTTATAGATGAATAATAAGAGAAGTTGTAAGAATTATGCCGTCATGCCGTTATAAGCACGGCATGATAGTGTGTAATCATTTTACTTATTAAAAAAGCATGAATAAAACGATACCTAAAAATAAGAACTATTAACCCAATTACTATAAAGAGATAGTAAAAATAAGAGGATACTAATGGTTACTTGCTAATACGATTATCTTACAAATTTCCAAACAGATGCTGGGATCTTGTCATAAAGTTTGTTCATGGTTAGCTCTGCTAAGCGATGGTCTGCAGCTGAATAAAATAGCTCTAACTCATCATCGGTCAGTTCATATTTGTTCTTTTCAATCACTCTTTCAAGGGTTTCGATTGAGGTGCATTTTCTTAAACGCATTAGATAGTCTGTTTTAGTCATGTTGTCTTTTCTCTATAATTTAAATAAAACTAAAGGTAATTTAATTTACTTGATATAACTTTTAGGATTTTTATCGATAAGCGTTAACAGTGAATAGTTTAACTCTTTCCAATTATTCAATTCCGAGTAGGAAATGGAGTCACTACCGAATAACCGATAAGTCTCTTCTATGCACTCTTCCATTAAAGTGTTAATAGCGTGTTTATCAGGATATTTTATCTTAAACAGCCAACTAAAGCCCATAATGTGATCAATTAGGGCATTAAGGTCAACGCTTTTTGTGCTACTTAGATCATTGTTCCAAACTGCGGTACCTTTATCTAATGAGCTTAATGCTTGCTGTAATAGCTCTTCACATAAAAATGACAATTCAGCTAAATCTATTTTTTCTGGTGAATATTCGTCCATAGCTTATTGTGACTGAATTATGCTAAAGAAACACTAATAATTAATACTGATAAATTAGCTATTAATGAAGCTTGCGGCTTAATTCAGTAATGAATTAATTAAACAATCTTAAAATAAACAGCAACTTTATATTTTATTCATATACCAATAATGTTTAATAATTGTTTTTATTATTTCTACATAGTAATGGTGTAATTTGAAAAAGGTATTTAAATACGAAACTACATTCAATGCAAGTTGAAAAAGTGTACAAAATAAAAGTACTGTACGCTTAATATAGCACTATTATTGCATAAGTCACTATCTGAGCGATAGAAATTTGTCTATTTTCGTAAAAATTTAGTTGAGAAGCGTAAAAGTAAGGATAATTAACTTGATGATTATCCTAGTATTTGTTTGCTAAAAATGTCTTATATCGCTAAATAGTCTTGGTGATAAGCTGATATTAATAAAAAATAGTGCGTTAAATTTGACAAAAAGTCATATATAAGAAAAAAATTAAACTGATTTATTGATTAGGGATATGTTTTTCTTTAATTGATAACAATATAAAGGGGCGGGATTAACACGAAAAATTAAAATAAAACAAAAAGGCCGCTAAGCGACCTTTTTGATGGGTAGCCAACAAATTATGTTGGCTGTGGTATAGCATAATGATTACTTAGTTTGGTGCGGATAGTTTGGGTGCTCTAAGTCTTCGTTTTTCTTCGCAAACCTTCTGCGGATCACAACGAAGAAAATAGGAACAAAGTAAATAGCAAGGGATGTCGCGGCAATCATACCACCGAATACCCCTGTACCTACCGAGTTTTGCGCACCAGAGCCTGCTCCGTTACTTAATACCAGAGGAATAACCCCAAGCATAAAGGCTAACGATGTCATTAGAATTGGACGTAGACGCATTCTAACGGAATCTAACGTCGCTTCTACTAGCCCTTTACCCTCTTTTTCCATTAAGTCTTTGGCGAATTCGACAATCAATATGGCGTTCTTCGCCGATAACCCAATGGTGGTAAGTAGCCCAACCTTAAAGTAAACGTCGTTTTCAAGCCCTCTCAATGTAGTAAATGCTAACGCACCAATGACCCCTAAAGGTACGACTAACATAACTGAGAAAGGCACTGACCAACTCTCATAGAGTGCCGCCAAACAAAGGAATACTACAATTAATGAAATAGTATACAGTGCTGGCGCTTGGTTACCTGATAGACGTTCTTGGTATGACATACCCGTCCACTCGTAGCCAATACCACTTGGTAATTTGCTGGCGAGTTGTTCCATCATTAGCATTGCATCACCACTACTTTGTCCCGGTGTTGCACTACCTTGGATCTGGACAGCTGGTAAACCATTATAACGCTCTAAACGTGGTGAGCCATATAACCAAGGATCTTTACTAGTATCAATGAAGGATGAGAAAGGCACCATCTGACCCGCATTGTTACGAACATAAAGATTAGCAATATCTTGTGGCAACATGCGGAATTGTGATTCTGCTTGAACGTAAACTTTCTTCACACGACCACGGTCGATAAAGTCGTTAACGTAGCTACCACCAAACATCGTACCTAATGTTGAGTAGATATCACTGACCGCAACACCTTGAGCTTGTGCTTTTTCTAAGTCGATATAAAGACGATACTGAGAGGTATCTTCTTGACCGTTAGGACGCACACCCGTCAACATTTGTGGCTCTTGTGCTGCCATTCCAAGCAATTGGTTTCTTGCTTCCATGAGTTTTTCGTGTCCCAGGTTGGCATTATCGATTAACTCGAATTCAAAACCACCTGCAGAGCCTAACTCAACAATCGCTGGAATATTAAAGGAGTAAACAAAGGCTTCTTTAATTTGAGAAAGAGCTTGGTTAGCACGACCGACAATAGCAGGGACTTTGTCTTGGTCTGATTTACGCTCATCCCAATCATTTAATACGACGAAAGCAAGCCCCATGTTTTGACCTTGACCACCAAAACCAAAGCCGCTGACGGTAAAGACCGACTTAACCACATCTTTTTCTTTAGTATTAAAGTAGTCATTGACTTGTGCTAATACGTCTTGAGTTTGCTCTTGGGTTGATCCAGCGGGCAACTGAACCATTGTCAGTAATACCCCTTGGTCTTCTTCTGGTAAGAAAGACGCCGGTAAACGCACAAACATAATTGCCATAGCAGCAACAAGTAAGACGTAGATCAGTAAGTAACGACCTGTACCTCGCAGTGTACGAGAAACACTGTCTGTATAGTGGTGGCTACTTTTTTCAAAAACGCGGTTAAACCAACCAAAGAAACCTGTTTGTACACCATGGCTGCCTTTCGGGATTGGTTTTAACAATGTCGCACAAAGTGCAGGGGTTAAAATCAATGCCACGAAAACAGACAGCACCATCGCTGATACAATAGTAACTGAGAACTGTCGGTAAATCGCACCCGTTGAACCACCAAAGAATGCCATTGGAATAAATACCGCAGATAACACGAGGGCAATACCCACCAATGCACCTTGGATTTGTCCCATAGACTTACGTGTTGCTTCTTTAGGTGACAGTCCTTCCTCTTGCATCACACGTTCAACGTTTTCTACTACAACGATAGCATCATCAACCAGTAGACCGATGGCTAGTACCATCGCGAACATCGTCAAGGTGTTTATCGAATAGCCAAACGCGGACAATATGGCGAAAGTCCCTAATAATACGACGGGCACAGCAATGGTTGGGATTAATGTAGCACGGAAGTTCTGTAAGAACAGATACATGACTACAAACACCAGCATAATGGCTTCAACGAGCGTTTTAACCACTTCAAAAATAGAGATCTTAACAAATGGTGTTGTATCGTAAGGATAAACGACCTCTAATCCAGAAGGGAAGAATGGCTCCATATCAGCAAGTGCCGCACGTACTGCTGTTGCGGTATCAAGGGCGTTAGCACCTGTTGCCAGTTTAATACCAATACCTGCTGCAGGTAAGCCATTAAAGCGAGCAATCGTGCTGTAGTTTTCAGCCCCCATCTCAACAATACCCAGATCTTTTAGCTTAACCTGTGAACCGTCTTGATTGACTTTCATCAGAATATCAGCAAATTGCTCAGGTGTATTAAGTCGAGTTTGCGCAATGATAGATACATTTAAACGCTGACCAGGCACTGGTGGCGTACCACCTAATTGACCTGCCGCCACTTGGTTATTTTGCGATTTAATCGCATTAATAACATCAAGTGTGGTCATGTTATATTTCACCAGTTTATCTGGATCTAACCAAATACGCATCGCGTATTGTGTACCAAATAACTGCGTTTCACCCACCCCTGTGACACGGCTTAATGGATCTTTAATTGTTGCACCTACATAGTCGGCGATGTCATCTTGTGACATCGAGCCATCACCAGAGATAAAACCTGCAACCATTAAGAATGAACTAGAAGATTTATCGACACTAATCCCTTGTTGTTGTACTTCCTGAGGTAAAAGAGGCATTGCCAATTGCAATTTATTTTGCACTTGGACTTGCGCAATATCAGGGTCAGTACCAGCTTCAAAGGTCAGCGTGATATTCATCATACCTGCAGAATCACTGGTTGAAGACATATAAACCATGTTATCGATACCATTCATATTCTGTTCGATAACTTGGGTTACAGTATTCTGTACCGTGGTTGCATCAGCTCCTGGATAGACCGCAGAGATGGAAATCGCTGGCGGTGCAATCGTTGGATATTGTGCAACAGGCAGTTTGATGAGTGCCAAAAGACCAGCAAGCATGGTAATTATGGCAATTACCCACGCAAATATTGGTCTGTCTATAAAAAACTTAGGCATAGATCATCGACTCCTTATTGAGGATCCTTCGCTGGTTCAGATTTTTCAGTTGATGCTGTTGCATCTAAATTTTCTTCTTGTGGCGTAACCTTCATTTCAGGTTTTGCTTTTTGTAGCCCCGAAACGATAACGCGGTCACCAACCTGAACACCACTATTCACTAGCCACTTATTACCAACTGCTTGTGATACTTCAATAGTACGCACTTCAACCACGTTGTCTTTATTAACGACCATGGTTGTTGCTTCACCACGAGGAGTACGAATAACAGCTTGTTGTGGGATCAAAATAGCATTTTGACGAATACCATTTTCTAATTTTGTACGAACAAACATACCTGGCAGTAATTCACCATTTGGATTCGGTACGATTGCACGCATAGTGATAGAGCCTGTGGATTCATCAACAGTCACATCAGAAAATTCTAAATGACCTTTTTGAGCATAGGATTGACCATTAGTTAAGGTTAAGTGAACAACAGGTTTACCTTGCTCTTGACGAACAATGCCACTTTCAATTTCATTTTTTAATTTCAGATAATCTTCACTCGATTGTGTCACATCGACATAAATCGGATCGATTTGCTGAACGGTTGTTAAAGCCACTTGCTGACCAGGTGCAACTAATGCGCCTTCTGTTACCGTTGATTTACCTGAACGGCCAGAAATTGGTGCGGTGACTTTGGTATATTCAAGATTAATTTTTGCATTAGTCACTGTAGCTTCTGCTGCTTTTACTGCAGCAACAGCTTGAGCGTACTGAGATGTTGCGGTATCAAAATCTTGTTTACTGACATAATTGGTGCCGAGTAGAGGTTTATAGCGCTCTACAGTTAGGCGAGCAATTTCAGCATTCGCTTTCGCTTTTGCTAAATCAGCTTGAGCACTGTTTAATGTAGCTTGAAAAATAGCAGGATCGATTTGGTACAAAGATGTTCCTGCTTCTACATAACTACCTTCGGTGTAATTGCGTTTTAAGATGATGCCGCCAACCTGAGGGCGAACCTCTGCGATACGATAAGCAGATGTACGACCAGGTAAGTCTGTTGTGATAGTCAGTGGTTTCGCATCTAATGTAACAACACCTACAGCAGGAGCAGGAGGTGGACCTCCAGCAGACTGATTTTTGTCGCCACATCCAGCAATAACCAAGCTGCCTGAAAGCACTAACAGAGCCAGAGGCAAAACCCCTCTGTTTTTTCGCATAAGAAAACCTCTATTCAAAAGTTGTTTCCCGGGATAAAAAATAATTAAGTTGATGAATGATTGCGATGTATAGTACAAACATACATGAATGTATGTAAATTAACTTCAGTCAAAATCGAGGAATAATGGCACGAAAAACTAAACGCCAAGCACAAGAGACAAGACAGCAGATTATTGATGCTGCACTTAGGCTATTTACTGTGCAAGGTGTTTCTGCCACATCACTTTCAGATATTGCAACCGAGGCCGGAGTAACTCGAGGTGCAATATATTGGCACTTTAAGAATAAAGTGGATTTATTTACTGAAGCGTGTGAACTCACCGACTTAAAAATAGAATCATTAGAATTAGAGTATCAATCAAAATATCCAGATGATCCACTATTTGTATTAAGAGAATTGCTTATTTACATATTGACATCAATTGTCGAAGATCCGAAACATAATGCACTTCTAGAAATATATTTCCATAAGTGCGAATTTGTTGGTGAAATGACACCAATTGTTGAAATCCGCCGAGAATTATGTGCAGCCGATTACTCTAGAATAGAGCAATCTTTATCTCGCTGTATCGAAAAAAGACAACTTCCTGCCAACCTTGATTTAAGAAGAGCTGCGATTATGTTAAGAGCTATGATGACAGGGCTTGCTGAAAATTGGTTATTTTCACCAGAAAGTTTTTCTATTAAAGAGGAAAGTCAATATTTGGTTGATAGTTTTATTGATATGATTAAGCATAGCGTAAATATGAGAATATCGGCGCTATCTTAATTTATTCTTAAACATAAGGAAGAAGTTCATGAGCAAAGTATTAGTGATTGCAAATGGTGCAGCATACGGTAATGAATCATTATTTAACGCACTGCGTTTATCTATTACTTTAAAAGAGCAACATCCAGAAACGCAATTAAATATCTTTTTAATGTCTGATGCGGTAACCGGTGCACTGGCTCATCAGCAACCCAAAGAAGGTTACAACCTCCAACAAATGTTAGAAATTTTAACGGCACAAAACGTCCCTGTTAAGTTATGCAAAACCTGTACAGATACTCGTGGTATCAGTGAATTACCTTTAGTGGATGGTGCTGAACTTGGGACATTGGTGGACTTAGCACAATGGACTCTCGACGCGGATAAGATTTTGACTTTCTGATCAATATTCTGTTTTCTCAGGGGAGAAACATCTAGGCGACTTGTTCTAATGACACTGCCAATTTCAAGTAATTGGATTATACTAAGAGGCAGTTTTTCAATATTCATTGAACAAGTTGCTCAATATGCGTGGATCTAACGTTTTTATTCGATTAAATCATTTTATTTCGACAATATTTATTGTCTCTATCCTCTTTGTTTTGTTAGGAAATATACTTTTTACCCCGGCTAAAGCAGAAACAGTCAGCAATAATTTACCCACCAAAGAAAGTATTCAAAACCAGCTTAATTTATTAAATAAACGTAGTGACTTAAGTGCCGAAGATAAACTCACTATTGGTGATCTAGAGCAGGCATTGCTACTTCTTGATAATATTCAACAACTAGAGAAAAAAGCAGACGACTATAATAAGACAGTAGAGCAATTACCAGAAAAGCTACGCAGTATTCAAAATCAATTAAGTCAATTAAAACAGAAAATAGCAAACAAAGAAGTTGATGACTACCGTCAATCTTTAGAGAGTCTACCGCTTGCAACTTTAGAGTCGCAATTAGAAGAGGTTTTACAATCCTTAGCGAAAGCACAGGAAGATTTAGCCAATTACAGTAATGAGCTTATTGTTTTACAAACGCAACCAGAAAGGGCGCAATCTGTTTTATTTAATAACTCAGAAAGATTGCAACAAATACGAATTGCATTAAATAAAAGCAGTGCAGATAAAGCTCAAATGCGATCTTCTTCTGTGCAACTTTTACAATTAGAACAATATTATTTGCAACAACAAAACAGTTTTCAAAAACGAACACTGCAATCTAATGTACAGCTACAAAGCTTATTACAATTACAGCGTGATTATAGTTCAGCCTATATTGACCTCTCTCAAGAGCATGCTCAACTACTGCAAGAGATCTTAAGTGATAAACGTTTAGACAGTTCAGAAGAGGTTGCCAAAGAGGCGCAGACGGCAGAGCTGAGTAATCAGGCGATTAAAAATAACGCTTTTTATTTAGCTCAAGCTGATATTAATAAAAAACTCAGCGATAAGCTGATTATTACTACACAAAATAATAATGAGTTAAATCGCCATAGCTTAATGGTCAAAAACCGCCTAGATAGAGCTATCCAATCAGAGCGCAATCTTAAAGAGCAAATTGATGTATTGAAAGGGAGTCTGTTGCTCTCTCGTATTCTATTTGAAGAGCAAATTGAGCTACCTGATGATATCTTTATCAATAAGTTACCGGATAAAATTGCTGACTTACGTTTAGAACAGTTTGAAATCAATAAACAAAGAGATCAGATTTTTCAGCCGAATCTCTATATCGACCAATTAATGCAAGAGTACCAAGCCGCACATCCGGAAATTACTGATAAAAATGAGCTAAAAGAGCTACATAATGCATTATTACAACTGATTGATGCGCGACGAGATCTACTGGATAAGCTCAATAATCAACTGGGTAGCCAAATTTCTGAATCTATTAATTTACAGATGGATCAGCAACAGCTACGTAGTGTGGTGAGTTCATTAGAAAGCACCTTAGCGCAACAAATATTCTGGGTAAGCAGTAATAAACCGATTAACCTCAGTTGGTTCTCAACCTTTCCAGAGCAGGCAGTGGCTGAATTTCAAAGTTTTAAACTCAACTGGTCAAATGAAAATCTGTTGACCGGGGCTAAAAAATCATATCCTGTGCTGATTGCGCTAGTTTTGTTCAGTAGCATACTGATTTGGCAACGTAAAAAATTTGATAAGCAGTTTGATAAATTAAGTGCTGATATTAATAAGCTTAATAAAGATACGCAGTTACATACTCCATTGGCTTTAGGGATTGTTTTCTTAAAAACATTACCCCTTTCTTGTATTGTGTTAGCGATAGGATATTGGCTAATTAATAGCTTTAATGTGCAACAAGAGTTTATCTGGTCTTTTACTTGGCAGTTTGCGGTATTTTGGCTGATGTTTGAGTGGTCTTATCGTTTAATGTCGGATAATGGAGTGGCCGTTAATCACTTTAAGATCCCCCTAGAGCGAGTACAACAAAATCGTAAACGTTTATTACGTTTATCGCTTCCCATGTTGCCAATTATTTTACTTTCCGCTTATGGTATTAATAACCCATTATTGTTAGTGGGTGATGTGATTGGTCAATTAGTGACAATTATTTCACTCTTTTTTATTAGTCTGTGTGCATTACCTTTTTGTCGTGAAATGTGGCAAGAAAAGGGTAATCATGTTGTGAGAACGGTGGTTATCACCTTATTAACTTTCTCGCCTTTACTTTTAATGGGGTTAGTTATTTTTGGTTATTATTACACCGCACTACGTTTAGCCAATCGTTGGATTGATAGTTTATATCTACTTATGTTGTGGTTTATTGCTTACCACGCGAGTTTACGCGGCCTTACTGTTGCAGCAAGACGACTGGCGTATCGTCGAGCGCTAGAGCGCCGACAAGCGATGCTTAAAGAGAAAAAAGAGGGGGATGATAACACTCTCGAGCCAATCCAAGAGCCACCGATGGATATGGAGCAGATAAACCAACAATCATTAAGATTAACCACAATGATCTTATTTATTATCTTTGCTTCCAGTTTTTATGGTATTTGGTCTGACTTTATTACAATCTTTACTTACTTAGATGGTATTACGCTTTGGCATTATAATTTGCCTACAGAGTTAGGTAATGTGGTTAAAGCAGTGACGGTTGCTGACTTACTCCTCTCTTTTGCCATTATGGCTATCTCTTGGTTTATGATAAGAAACCTACCGGGTTTACTCGAAGTTCTTATTCTTTCAAGAATTAAATTACAGCAAGGCGCTTCTTATGCCATTACGACTATTCTGACCTATATTATTATTGCGATAGGTACAATTGTTTCGCTGGGGATATTAGGCGTAGCATGGGAAAAACTACAATGGTTGGCGGCAGCCTTAACGGTTGGTTTAGGGTTTGGTTTACAAGAAATATTCGCTAACTTTGTTTCAGGGATAATTATCTTATTTGAAAGACCGGTCAGAATTGGTGATACGGTGACAATTGGCTCTTATTCTGGAACAGTGAGTCGTATTCGTATCCGAGCAACTACGGTAACGGACTTTGATCGCAAAGAGGTTATTATCCCGAATAAAGCCTTTGTGACCGAACGCCTGATCAACTGGACATTATCTGATACTGTCACACGTATTATCATTCAAGTCGGTGTTGCTTATGGTTCTGATTTGGATAAAGTGAAAACCATTTTAATGAAAGCAGCAAAAGATAATCCCAAAGTGATGACTGAGCCAGAGCCTGTGGTGCTGTTTACCGAATTTGGGGCTAGCACGCTAAATCATGAATTACGTTTTTATGTTAGAACGCTTGGGGATAGAAATACTGCTATCGACGAAGTCAACCGCGCTATTGATAAACTTTGCAATGAAAATGATATCAATATCGCGTTTAACCAATTAGAAGTGTATCTGCATAATAAACAAGGGGAAGAAGTGCAAGAAATAAAAAAAGGCCCTCTTGATGGTTCAACACCTGAAGCGAATACGCCATTTAATTAAATAGTAGATGTTTAGTTAGCGGTTTGATTATCTCGTTTTTTCTCATAATCAACTCGCACAATTTCCAGTGCCTCAAGTACGGTGTTGGGATCAATATGATTGGTTTCAAATAAGTAAATCAAATCAACCGCTAACTGAACTGATTTAGGGGCATCTTTTAATTCCATTATGGCTCCGATTAATATTTATCTTCTTGTCGTTCAATACTCTTTTCTATAGAAACTAGGGCACTTTTACAACGCGCTAGGCGATTTTCAAGAGCAGCAATCTCTTTTTGTAATTCTTGTTGGCGTACAAAGCCTTGTGCTTGAGTTAAAGCAAGCTCTCTATCTTGGATCATCGACTGTAATCGGCGCTCGTAATCCTGATGTTGGGCAAGTTTTTGGTATAAATCGACACTTTTTTTGCGTTGACTAAGCTGGTTTTCTTGCTTTCTTAGTGTTTGTGTCGATAATTCACGAGTTAATGCTTCAATTTGTTGTAGGATTTGTGTTGCCAGAAACTTAACTTGCTGGCTACGTTGTGCCTCAACACAAGTTATTAACTGAGTAAAATTATCGCGGATCTGTTGCATATAACCACCAAGAGAATCACTACGGTGGTGAAATAGTGCTGTGTCGAAGCAAGGTGCTGCAATTTTTTTGTTTGCAATTGGCGCTAAGGTTTCGGCGAGATTGTCGATCTGTTTTTTAAACAAACTCAATGGATCTGTTTTTTTCATTTGGGCTTTGTACCTGTTTTGCTAAAAACATGAATTGACTTAAAGCAACAAAAAAGAGTTGTTCACTGGCTTTCTGTTGCATTTTAACGGCATATTGCATAGATTCTATCGTTTCGTTTTTTATTATGGCACTGATTATGACTGCTAACGCGCAACAACTGCAATTTATTAAAGACAGCATTGAAACCATTCCTGATTACCCTAAAGAAGGGATCTTATTCCGTGATATTACGACATTACTGGATAATCCCGCGGCATATCAGGCAACGATTGATTTATTAGTTGAGCACTATCAAGGTCAGGGTATCACTAAAGTTGTAGGTACCGAAGCCCGCGGGTTCTTATTTGGTGCCCCAGTTGCTTTACGTTTAGGTGTGGGTTTTGTGCCAGTGCGTAAAAAAGGTAAATTGCCTCGTGAGACGCTTAGTGAAACTTATGATCTAGAGTACGGTACAGATACATTAGAGATCCATAAAGACAGCATTACGGATAAAGATAAAGTATTAATGGTTGATGACTTATTAGCAACTGGTGGTACTATCGAAGCGACTGCTCGTCTTATTCGTCGTTTAGGTGGAACTGTAACAGAAGCTGCATTTATTATCTGTTTACCTGATTTAGGCGGTATTGAGCGTCTAGAAAAAGAAGGGATCCATAGCTTCACATTAGTTAATTTCCCAGGGCATTAATGCTTTTTTAGTGTCAATCAGATGCTTAATGCATTTGCTGGTAAATACCTATCATCGTGCGGGTGTATCAAAATGTATGACCCAATACATTGGGCCCGCACAATAGTCACCGCTTTAAAGTGTGCGGATAATTTCATCAATATCTCATTTGTTTCCTACAGATCTCGCTCAATAGGCTATCCCTGTGTTAGCATAGAGATAAATCTTGTTCATATTTAGCGGAATCAATGAGCTATCAGGTACTTGCCCGAAAGTGGCGCCCACAAACTTTTAACGATGTTGTCGGTCAACGTCATGTTTTGACCGCATTGGCTAATGGTCTTGATCACCAAAGGTTACATCATGCTTATCTTTTTTCTGGCACTCGCGGTGTTGGAAAAACGACGATCGCCCGTCTATTTGCTAAAGGGCTGAATTGCGAAACAGGCATAACCAGTAAACCTTGTGGTAAATGTGCTAATTGCCTTGAGATAGAACAAGGGCGTTTTGTTGATTTAATAGAAATCGATGCGGCATCAAGAACGAAAGTTGAAGATACACGAGAGCTACTCGATAATGTTCAATATGCGCCGGCTCGTGGTCGTTTTAAAGTCTATCTTATTGACGAAGTGCATATGCTTTCTCGTCATAGTTTTAATGCGTTACTTAAAACGTTAGAAGAGCCACCTGAACACGTTAAATTCCTGTTGGCTACCACAGATCCTCAAAAACTACCTGTTACTATCTTATCTCGTTGTTTGCAATTTCACCTGCGGGCACTTGATGTTGACCAAATAGCGACACAGCTTGAGAAAGTACTATCCGCAGAACACATTGAAAATGATGTGCGAGCACGCCAATTAATTGCCCGTGCAGCAGATGGAAGTATGCGTGACGCATTAAGCTTAACCGACCAAGCAATTGCGAGTGGCGAAGGTATTGTAAGTACAGAAGTCGTTAGTCGTATGCTAGGCACGATCGATGATGCACAACCATTAGCACTGATTGAAGCTTTAGTAAAAGCAGATGGTCAACAAGTGATGTCGTTGGTTAATGAGGTTGCTTTAAGAGGAACGGATTGGGAAAACTTTTTAGTCGAAACGCTCTCATTATTACATCAAATTGCGATGTTACAACTTTTGCCGAGTGAAAATAATCCCCAAGAGCAATTTACACAAGAGCGTTTACGTTTATTAGCCAAATCAGTGTCGCCACAAGATTTACAACTTTATTATCAAACTTTATTAGTTGGGCGAAAAGAGTTGGCTTATGCGCCAGACAGACGTATGGGTGTAGAAATGACCCTTCTCAGGGCGCTTGCTTTTCATCCTAAAACTGTCATTGATGAAATCCCTACGGCTCCTTTAGCGCAAACATTGCCTTTAGCATCACAGCCGAATCAACAGCGAGTTGAAACATCGGCGCCTCAAGTGAGAAGCAATATGGCAACGGCGACACCCAAAGTATCACCGTCGCCAGAAAACAGTGCTGCATTAGGAAATAGCCCTGCGGCACAACTGTTAAGAGCACGGCAAGCCATAAGGGGAGCTGAGCAAGAAACGCCACCAAAAAAGCCTCAACCGGCGACGCCTAAACAGGCTAAGCCGGCTGCTAGTGCATTAGAGCGGCTAGCAGCCGTCAGTGAAAAACGCCAGCAAAGGGTTAATGAAAAACGGTCATCTGTTGCAGTCGAGAAAAAGAAAAAAGAAGCTTATCAATGGAAGCCACAAAATCCACAGGCACAAGTAACTGAGCCCGTGGTCTCTTCACCGAAAGAGATCAAAGAAGTTCTTGAGTATGAAAAAACGCCTGAATTAGCCGCTAAAATTGCGCAAGAGTCGCAACAGCGGGACGAGTGGGCGGCGGAAATAGCTAAAATGCCATTGCCGAAGTTAGTGCAGCAGTTAGCGTTAAATGCCTATAAAGAGACGGTCGGTGAAGAAACGATCATTTTGCATTTACGCAGTAAGCAGAAACATTTAAATTCAGCAAATGCACTACGAACACTGACAAATGCGCTAAGTGAATTGCATGGAAAAGCAATTTCACTCACAATTATAGAAGATGATAATCTAACGGTTAAAACGCCGTTAGAATGGCGACAAGCCATTTATGAAGAGAAGTTGGCGTTAGCGCGTCAATCGATTACTACGGATAAAACCATTCAGACATTACAGCACTATTTTGATGCTGAATTGGATGAAGAGAGTATCCGGCCTGTTTAATCGCAACATGTTGTATATTTCTATACAGCGTAGCTTTTACAAAGAGAGACAATTATGTTCGGAAAAGGTGGTTTGGGCAATCTGATGAAACAGGCCCAACAGATGCAAGAAAAAATGCAGCAAATGCAAGAAGAGATCGCAAACTTAGAAGTCACCGGTGAATCTGGTGCTGGCTTAGTGAAGATCACTATCAATGGTGCTCATAATTGCCGTCGTGTTGAAATAGATCCTAGTCTGCTAGAAGATGACAAAGAGATGTTAGAAGATCTGATTGCTGCCGCCTTTAATGATGCTGCACGTCGCATTGAAGAGACACAAAAAGAGAAGATGGCATCAGTCTCTAATGGTATGCAATTGCCACCAGGCTTTAAGATGCCATTCTAATGCAAACTAGCCCTCTTCTTGAATCATTAATGGAAGCGTTGCGTTGTTTACCCGGCGTTGGACCAAAATCAGCGCAACGAATGGCTTTTCATCTGCTTCAACGTGATAGAAGCGGAGGAATGCGACTTGCACAAGCATTAACGCGTGCAATGTCTGAAATTGGTCACTGTTGTGATTGTCGAACATTTACTGAAGAAGAGCGTTGTACGATCTGTGCTAATGCTCGACGTCAGCAAAATGGTCAGATATGCGTAGTGGAAAGCCCGGCAGATATTCATGCTATCGAGCAGACAGGGCAGTTTGCAGGTCGATACTTTGTGTTAATGGGACATCTATCTCCGCTAGATGGCATTGGTCCCATGGATATTGGCTTAGATAGACTTGAAGAGCGTCTAAGCCAAGAGCCTATATCAGAAGTGATTTTAGCCACCAATCCTACGGTGGAAGGTGAAGCTACAGCAAACTATATTGCTGAGATATGCGCTCAATATGATATTGCTGCTAGCAGAATAGCACATGGCGTGCCTGTTGGTGGTGAATTAGAAATGGTGGATGGTACCACGTTGTCACACTCTATCGCGGGACGCCAGAAGATCCACTATTAATACACAAAAGATTTAATAAAAAAGCACCTTGTTATCAATATAATGAGGTGCTTTTTTTTGATTTTACTGTCACCTTGACTGATATTGTTAATATTGCCTCAATTATATTAATAATGACTATTTGTTGCTTATTTGTGATCTAAATCTCCCTTTTTTGTATAATAAAAAAGATTTTTTATGTAATTAATAGTTTTCTAACTTATTGATAGTCATAAAATTGTTATCTCGATCACAAAAAAAATACCTTTTAACATCAGTAAAACCACTCAACTGAGAAAATAGACCGCTTAACTCACTATATAACCGTTTAGCGATTTAATAACACTATTCATCAGACATTCTTCATATGATGTCACTGCGGGTCATTATTTTCATATTCGCTCAAATTATTATCAATTGTCCCGTACTACTCTTTGGCTGTTCGGTCTTGCCTGAAAAAAAGGTGTCTCATGAACAAAAATACATTTCTTAAGCACATACCTTGGGTGATCCTCGGGATTATTGGTGCTTTTTGTCTGTCAGTGGTTGCACTACGCCGTGGTGAACACGTCAGTGCATTATGGATAGTTGTTGCTTCTGTTGCGGTCTACTTAGTCGCTTATCGTTATTACAGTCTTTATATTGCTCAAAAAGTAATGAAGCTCGATCCTACTCGAGCCACTCCTTCAGTAATTAATAATGATGGTTTGAACTATGTTCCAACTAATCGTTATGTCCTCTTTGGTCACCACTTTGCCGCTATTGCGGGTGCTGGACCACTTGTCGGGCCAGTATTGGCTGCCCAAATGGGTTATTTACCCGGTACACTGTGGTTATTAGCTGGGGTGGTACTTGCTGGAGCCGTACAAGACTTTATGGTGCTGTTTATTTCGACGCGCCGTAATGGTAACTCTCTCGGTGAGATGATAAAGAAAGAGATGGGGCCTGTACCGGGAACTATCGCGCTGTTCGGCTGTTTCCTTATCATGATCATCATTCTTGCGGTGCTAGCTCTGATTGTAGTGAAAGCATTAGCAGAAAGTCCTTGGGGAGTATTCACCGTCTGTTCAACAGTACCTATTGCCCTATTTATGGGGATCTATATGCGCTATATTCGCCCAGGTCGTGTGGGTGAAGTTTCTGTTATTGGTATTGTTTTACTGATTGCCGCTATTTGGTTTGGTGGCGTTATCGCGAGTGATCCTTACTGGGGGCCTGCATTAACCTTTAAAGACACCACTATTACTTTTGGGTTGATTGGTTATGCGTTTATCTCTGCTTTACTGCCAGTATGGCTGATTTTAGCCCCTCGTGATTATTTAGCGACTTTCCTAAAAATTGGTGTAATTGTTGGTTTAGCTATCGGGATTGTTATTCTAAATCCTGAGTTAAAAATGCCCGCGATGACCCAATATATTGATGGTACAGGACCATTATGGAAAGGGGCTCTATTCCCATTCTTATTTATTACTATTGCTTGTGGTGCAGTTTCTGGTTTCCACGCACTGATTGCATCAGGTACCACACCTAAATTGATCGCTAATGAAATGGATGCGCGTTTTATTGGTTATGGCGCAATGTTAATGGAATCATTTGTTGCGATCATGGCATTAGTGGCTGCCTCTATTATTGAACCAGGTCTCTATTTTGCGATGAATACACCGCCTGCCGGATTAGGCATTACAATGCCAAATCTGCATGAGTTAGGGGGTGAAAACACCGCAATGATTATGGATCAATTAAAAGATGTCACCGTACACGCGGCTGCGACAGTTAGCTCATGGGGCTTTGTTATCTCGCCTGATGAGATTTTACAAACTGCCAAAGATATAGGTGAGCCTTCTGTACTTAATCGTGCTGGTGGTGCACCTACGTTAGCGGTGGGTATTGCTATGGTGTTCCATAAAATTTTACCTGCGGCAGATATGGGCTTCTGGTATCACTTTGGGATCTTATTTGAAGCACTCTTTATTTTAACAGCATTAGATGCAGGAACTCGTTCTGGTCGTTTTATGCTGCAAGATTTGTTAGGTAATTTTATCCCATACTTGAAGAAAACAGACTCTTTTATTGCTGGTGTTATCGGTACAGCAGGTTGTGTCGGTTTATGGGGTTATCTATTGTACCAAGGTGTTGTTGATCCACTGGGTGGTGTTAAGAGCTTATGGCCACTGTTTGGGATCTCCAATCAGATGTTAGCGGCTGTTGCACTTGTTTTAGGTACGGTCATCTTAATCAAGATGAAGAGAACGAAATACATCTGGGTAACCGTTATTCCTGCGGTATGGTTATTAATTTGTACAACATGGGCGCTAGGATTAAAACTGCTCAGTAATGATCCGCAAATGGAAGGTTTCTTCTATCTTGCTAATGAGTACAAAGCGAAAATCTTAGCCGGTGGGGCAGATCTTACTGCCGCAGAAATCACCAATATGAACCACATTGTGATTAATAACTACACCAATGCAGGTTTAAGTATTCTGTTCTTAGTGGTTGTTTACAGCATTATTTTCTACGGTATCCGTACCGCAATGAAAGCACGTAAAAATCCGAAAGAGTCAGCACAAGAAACACCATATGTACCTATGCCAAAAGATGTGAAGATATCTTCAGGTCATTAATCTTAGGCGAATAGGCTAAAAACCCCCGCACTCACTTAATGAGTGCGGGGCTTAGGAGAAACTTATGTTTGGTAATTTAGGGCAAGCTGGAAAATATCTAGGACAAGCCGCTCGTATGTTAATAGGTATTCCTGATTATGATAACTATGTGCAGCACATGAAGGACAACCATCCTGATAAACCAGTGATGACCTATAACGAGTTTTTCCGTGAACGTCAGGAAGCCCGTTATGGTGGCGGTGATGGTAAAGGTGGTTTCCGCTGTTGCTAATAATCTGTAAAGGAGACAAATAATGGAACCTATTGCAGTAACAATATTGACTGGCTTTTTAGGATCGGGAAAAACAACGCTTTTACGCCATATGCTCAATGAGGAGCATGGCTATAAAATTGCGGTGATTGAAAATGAATTTGGTGAAGTGCCTATCGATGATGAAATTATTGGTGATAGAGCAACACAAATAAAAACACTCACCAATGGCTGTATTTGTTGTAGTAAATCGAATGAGCTTGAAGATACTTTGCTCGATCTCTGCGATAGTCTTGATCGTGGTGACATTGTGTTTGATCGCCTAGTGATTGAGTGTACAGGGATGGCTGATCCGGGGCCTATCACACAAACATTTTTTTCTCATGAAGTGATCTGCCAACGCTATTTATTAGATGGCATTATTACACTGGTTGATACAATCCATGCTCAGCAACAGTTAGATCAATTTGCTATTGCACAATCTCAAATTGGTTATGCGGATCGCATTCTATTAACTAAAACAGATATTCAACCTGCGAGCCAACAATTACTTGCTCGTTTAAGACGTATTAATGCTAGAGCGCCTACCTATACGGTGATCAATGGGCAAATAGATTTAGCACTATTATTTAACGTAAAAGGCTTTATGTTGAATGATACTTTAGAGGTCAAGCAACCCCTGTTTCGTTTTCAGCCAGAAAAACAAGATGATATTCAGTCTATTGTACTAAATTTTGATTATCCCGTTGAGTTACAAGCAGTCTCTGATGTTATGGAGTCTTTGTTATTGAGCTTTGCCGATAACCTATTACGTTATAAAGGGATATTAAATATTAAAGATAGTCCTAACCGGTTGTTATTCCAAGGAGTGCAACGATTATATAGCGCTGATTGGGATAGACCTTGGCAAGAGAATGAAACTCGTCAAAGCACCTTAGTCTTTATTGGTATTCATCTGCCAGAAGAAGAAATAAAAGCCAGTTTCGATGCGTTAATGCATAACACTAAAGAATATGAGTAATAGCGATTGTTTGAGAAAAGTGTTTGTTGGTAGTGATGTAATAGCAGTAAGTAGTAAGCAGTAAATAGCAGTAACGAATATTAATCATGCTCCTGGACTTGAGGAGGATCCTGTTCCTAGGATCTTATGTTTCACCCCATAATAACCATTATGGGGTGTTTTTTTTATACTAATTAGCCGTTAGCAACAGCTTTATATTCCATAATTTCAATAATTTGTACATCAGTATGTTGCATTGCTCGACTAGCTAATGCACAAAGATTCTCGATCGTCATATCAACATCATGAGTGACAATGCCGTCATTACCAGTCACGCAGGTATCATCTAGCGCCATTAATACCGCTTTATAAGCGGCACTTGCTCCTGTCGACACTTTCATCGCACAACTGTTAGAGGCACCATCACAAATCACGCCACTAATATCGCCAATCATACTACTAATTGCCATTGCCATGGGTTCATAGCGTTCTTCCATTAACCACGCAATAGCACCAGCAGCTCCCATTGATGCGGTTGTTGCGGCACATAGTGCGGAGAGTGCCGGGAATTTGTGGTGAATATAAATGGCTAATAAATGTGAAAGCATTAATGCTCTTGCCATTTTTTCTTCACTAACCTGTAAATATTCAGCAACCACCACAACAGGCATTGTAGCTGCAATACCTTGATTTCCTGAACCTGAGTTACTCATTGCGGGGAGTACGGCACCGCCCATACGTGCATCAGAAGCCGCTGAAGTGCGGATCATAATTTCAGAAAGCAGATCTTTAGCTAATAAGCCACGTTGTTGCTGGCGTTGTAAGGTTTGACCAATATGCAAACCGTAAGTATTGTTCAAGCCTTCTTTTGATAATGCGTCATTTAATTGCGCCGATTGCAAAATAAAAGAAATTTCTTCTACAGGAGCTTGAGTAATAAACTGATAGATTTCTCGTGTGTTAGTGTTGGTTAAGGCTTGCTTAATTTGGCAAGGCGAGGCCGTTTGTTCAGATTGTGATGATAATTTATCAAGCACTACCTGACCATTATGGATAATTTTAACAATATTAGTATGATCACCTGCAATAATGACGGTGGCACTGTTTTCACCATCTTCAACGGTAACCTCAGAGTAAAGCACCTCTTGGCAGGCTTTTTTTATTGATACGCAGACAATGCCTGAATTTAATAGATTTTTACTCAACTCAACTTGTTCTGGTGTGGCATTTTTTAATACTTCTAGACCTGCTTCACTATCTCCAGCAACAGCCCCTAAACTAGCCGCAATAGATAATCCCACCATACCCGTGCCCGGTACAGTCACTCCCATTCCGTTTTTCATTAAGTTAGGAGAAACCTCTGCGCTAATACGGGTGATATTATGTTGCAGATAACGAGCTGCAGTGGCAGCAGCTAATGCAAGTGAAATGGGTTCGGTACAACCTAAAGCTGGCTTCACTTGTTGCTTAACAGCTTCAATTAATATTTTCCAGTAGGAAGATAATTGTTCTTTCATTGCATTATGTCCAATAAATAGTTTAATAATTCAAGGCGTTATATTGTAATTTTGATGCTTTGATCATACTGAATCTATTGGAGAAAATGTTTTCTGAATTTCCTAAGCGGGTGTAAATTTTGAGAAAAAAATACTATTTACAGATATTAAATTAGTAATATTTTATCTTGGATAAGTATGGATTATTGAAGAATTTGATGTAGCAGTAATAGTATCAAATCGAACAAAATAATTTCTTTAATGATAGTTGATGATTATAAATAAAAAACAATAGAATGAATGACTCATTCTATTGTTAGTATAATATCATACTTAATGTGGGCTAACTCAGAATAGTTAAATAAATGACCAGCCAGTGATGATGATAGCATCACTTACACTCATTATTTAACATAGTGAATATTATGACTTTTTGCAGCTTTGGTATAGGAATAATCTGAGGTTTTTTTATAAATATATTTATCTATTTGCATGATGTAGATAATAGTAAAATAATAATTAAAATATTCTTTACTATTTTTTATTTAAAATGATTAACAATAAAATAGTTACTATTAATTTTTAGATGGTGAATATTTATAAATTGCCTGAAGCAAATAAATGCTTCAGGCGAGTTACTTAATAATAAAATATAGCAATAATGGCGCAGTGGAAAACAAAACCAACCATAAGAGGAACAGCAGTTCTTTTTACCACATCAAAGGGTTGCAATTTAGCTCCACTGGAAACCGCAATGATCACGCCAGCCACAGGAGACATGCCGCGTCCCATATGTGATGCCTGCTGCATAGGTAAAATCATTGCAATTGGATTAACCCCCATGCTATGGGCAATTTGTGGAATAAGTTCAACGAATGCAAGGAAAGGTGCATTACCTGAGCCCATAATAATTGCGGCAGCCAATGTCACGATAGCGAACACTAATGCCATGGCAAATGGTGGTAGACCAACAGATTCCGCCATAACGATCAGGCTGTCTATTGCACCACTGACTTTAATACCATGAGCAAAAACACCCGCTGCGACTAATAGCCCAACAACATTACTAAATGCAGAACCCATACCCTTTAGAAAATGTTGGAAGCCTGCACACACTGATTTAAAATCACGTAAGCGTAATGTTTCAATCAGCATACAAATTGCCATTGAAATTAATACAATAGTGACGACATCAAGGTGAATACCTTCAACAAATAGGCTTGATGAACTTACTGCCATAATAATAGGTAACATTGGCAGTAGGGCATAAAAGCCGGGGATATTTTTATCACTTTTGGCTTCTTCTGCTATTTTTCCTAATTGGGGTACAAAACCCGCTTTGCGATCACAATGGCGTTGCCAGAAGATATGGGTAATACCAACAGCTAATACAGTTGCAATCGCCGCAGGCCCTTGGTAGTAAAGCACATACTCAACCACGCCTAAGTCAACCGCTTTTGCACCTCGAATAGCATCAATCGCTGTTGGCGTGTAAGCAACGCCTAATGAAGTTGCAATGACACCGGCAGCAGATGCTGGAGATAAACCTAGTCCTATCATAATGGGGAACATGGTACCCATTAGTAGAACGGCCAATCCTGTGGCTGACGGAATAGCAAGTTGCAAAATACTCGCGAGTAAAAAAGAGAAAAATAGCAACACATAAGGTGAGCGCATATTTTTCAATGGGCGAGTTGCAACACGTACAACAGCTTCATTAGCACCAATATGATCCATATAATGGGCGAATCCCATGAGTGCCATGATCATCAGACCTAAATCTGCAGCACGACTACTAAAGAGATCACGCATAACCTCAAAGGGATCTAGCCAGCTAATACCGGTTGTTTTGACATTTTTAGGCAGAATATCTCCCCAACCAAATATCATTGTTAGTGCCATTAAGATTAAACCAGCAACTAACAAAACCGGCTCGGCTTTATATCCTTTTAAGATCATTCTAGCGACAATAATAACGACAATTAAGACCGCAAGAATTTGGATCATGCTTTAGCTCCGGGGGCAAAACGCTCTGCGGTGATCTTAACGACAGATTTCAATACATCGCTGGCAGCATAAAGCGATTTAACGGGAAGATATTCATAAATAGAGTGGAAATTGTGCGCCCCGGTAAAGATATTAGGGCAAGGTAATCCTTTTTGCGATAATGCTGCTCCATCATAGCCACCCCGCATAGGGATTGGACGAGGGGTAATACCATTGGCTTTATAAGCATCAATAGCAATATCGATAGGATATCGATTTTCACCTTGTAGACTATTAAAGACATTTGCATAACGATCGGCTTGCTTACAAACAACAGTCCCTTCACCCCATAACGCTTCACATTGCTCTGAAAGTTGTTTTAAAAATGCCATACGATGGGCGTAGCCTGCTTCTGTGAAATCACGCACATCCATTTTTAATACAGTACGTGCGCTATTACCCGCCAGTTGTTTTACCCAATAATAACCTTCACGACCTTCGGTATATTCCGGTGCTTCACCACCCGGTAACATCGCAATAAATTTATGAGCCATTAACAGTGAATTTTTTAATTTACCTTTTGCTGACATCGGGTGTGCTGAGGTTCCGATAAAGGTTATTTCAACATCACCGGCATTCCAATTTTCATATACAAGTTCACCAATACCACAACAATCTAAAGTATAAGCAAAGTCTGCGCCGAATTCTGTTACATCAAAGGCTTTTGCACCACGTAAACCTTGCTCTTCATCGGGTACAAAACCAATTTTAACTGTACCGTGTTTGACTTCTGGATGTTGTTTAAAATATTGCAACATATCCATAATAGAGGCGATAGCCGCTTTGTCGTCAGCGCCTAATAAGCTAGTACCATCTGTTACGATGATATCGTCACCAATATAGTTTTCTAATTCAGGGAATTCACTTTGACGTAAAAAAATCTCAAGTTCTTTGTTTAAGCAAAGGTCGCCACCTTTATAAGGTAAAATTTGTGCTTTAGTATCATTAGTTTGTTCTGCACTGGTATCTAAGTGACCAAAGAAAGCCACGGTAGGAACCTCATAATCAAGGTTAGAAGGTAGTGTCGCGGTAACAATGGCGGTATCGCGAATTTTGATATCTTCAACACCTAACGCCTTTAACTCTTCGACTAATTGTAAAGCGAGGACTCGCTGACCTTCCGATGAAGGCATAATCCCCGCTGCGCCATTTTCTCTATTTGTTGTAGTATTCACCTTGGTGTAAGAAATAAACCGATCAACAATGTTCATGATTAGACTCCGTTGTGTTTTTTGTATTTTATTTAATAAAATTCTGTTGTCTCATTATTGAGAATGAACAACAGTTACTTTTATCACAAAAAAAGCATTAAAGAATTATAAAAAAATAATTTTTTTTACAAGAAAATTTTAATGTTAATCAATGTTTAATTTTTGTTTTTTCATTATTAAAAAACTGTTTTTAATTATGAAAATATTTTAAAGTATAATTATTTTTAGAAAAAACAAAAATAAGTCTTTGTTAGTATAATTTATTGATTTTTTTAGTGATTTTTGATGTTTGAAATTATTTGTGAAGATAATGGTGAGTAATTAACTAAAAATTAATTACTTATTGATAGAATTTAGCGAAAGTATAATATTTAATTCTGCTAAATCTATTAGGGAGCAGATATGCAAATTAAAAGTTATTTAAAAAACACTCCATTATCGCTAAAAAGCATTAATAATGAGAGTTATAAATTTAATACAAAATTGAAATCAGCTATATTAAGTTGTTATAATACAATATCCTCTTTTATAAAACCATTTTTTCATAAAACTTCAAATAATTCAGAATTTAAAGTTCAGATTTCTAATATTGAAAATATGAAAAAGAATGAAAATATACAATTAGATAATAATAAAGTAATAAACACGCCTCACCCAATGAAAGATGATAATGCTAAATTTGGAGATTTATCTGAAGTACACAAAAAGTTTAAAGTTGATGAAATAATGAATTTAATCATTAATGATATTATCTCTGTTTTAGAAGAAAAACCTACATTAGAGAAAAAAGAAGTTCTACAATTTAAGAAAAATTTAAAACTTCACTCTAAAAGTATTTTATCATCTACTAAAGACTCATCTTTAACTGAGATTAAAAATAATTTTTTAGCATCAATCATCGATAGTATATTAAAGTCAGACGATAAAATAAAATATGAATTTGGGAATATTAATGCTTATGAATATTTTTTATTAAATAGTATAAATGAGACGGTTAGTCGTTTACTGGCTAATGATAAAAATCTTGTAAAAAATGGTGAGAAATAAAATGATAAGCGTGAATTATAAATCTTAAATAAATTTAAAATCATTAATGAATAATGTAGCAAGTTAACTTATTTAAAGCCAGTTTTTCAAGGCCTAATAATATTATTAGGCCTTGAAAGAGCATCAAATATCTAAGCGCTTAGCTTGCCATTTACGAGAGCGCCAACGCCATGCATTCGTTAAGCCTCGTAGCCACTCATCACAAAGAAAACCTATCCAAATCCCAATTAAGCCCATTTCCATTTTTATGCCAAGGAAATAGCCAACAGGAATAGCAACTCCCCACATAAAACAAACGGCTGTAATGAGTGGAAATTTGGCATCTCCGGCTGCACGTAACGCATTAACCATAACAATATTAAATGTACGCCCCGGTTCTAAAAAGACCGATAAAATAAATAAAGGTAACAGTTGGTCGATAATGCGTTGATCTTCGGTGATAGAATACAAAATAGGATCACGCATAAACCAATAAATAATCACCACACCAATAGTAAATAGTACACCTGCTTTTAGGCTTTTAAAACCCCGTGTAAATGCTTCATCAAATCGTTTTGCACCAACTAAATGACCGACTAATATTTCATTACCAATGCTAATCGCAATGCCAAATAACATTAAGAATAATGATAGTTGGAAATAGAGTGTTTGTGCGGCAAGAGGAACTTCTCCCATTAATCCTATAAAGGCAGAGGCGGTCATATAATGTAAAATCCACACTAGGTTTTCACCTGCAGCAGGTAAACCAATATGTAGAATTTTGGCTAACATATTTTTAGACCAAATCACTAATAGTCTTATATCGAATTTAATTCTTAATCCATAGAATAAAAGACCACATAATAAGACAACGGCAATAATACGACCGACAACTGTTGACCATGCAACACCCACTAAACCGTATTGTGGAAGCCCAAAGAAACCATATAGTACAATCATATTGCCGATAACAGTGACAATATTGGCAATTAACGTCACATACATCGCCGCTTTCGATTTACCATAAACCCGCAAACAGGCTGCTAAGATAATTGAAATTGCTTCAGGAATAAGACAAATACCCAAAATATGGAGATAGTTATAGCCATCTTGTACTAAATGCTCTGGCGTATTCATTACATTTAGTATGTTGTAGCCAAAAAAGAGAATAATAATGGCGCTACTAAAGCCCAGCAAAAAGTTAAAGGCGATAGAAATATGAATAGCTTGACTGGCTTTATCGCGCTTACCAGCGCCTAAATATTGAGCAATAACAACGCTACATCCCACGCTAATAAAGTTAAATATGGTGATAAAAAGATCAAAAACTTGGTTACCTACGCCCATTGCAGCTAAATAGGCAGTAGAGACATGGCTTATCATGTAAGTGTTAATCAATAGCGTGGCAAGATGAAGAAAAATATCAATAAAAATAGGCCAGCTAAGGGAAAAAAGTGAGCGATCCGCTACATCAGATTGATGCATTGAAAACCTTCTTAAAAACGAGTGAAATAGTGTTGTAAATATAATCAGAGGAAAGTGGAGCGATTTTACATGCTTTATGAATAAGGGAATAGCTAAATTGATGAACCAGTAGCAAAAAAACTTTTTATATGGTTTATTCGTTGATTATTAAACATTATTATCATTCAATAATGATTAACAACGAGAACAGGGAAATAAATGAATACTAAAATAAAAGTCGCTATTGTGGGCTATGGCAATATTGGGCGCTTTGCACTAGATGCAGTACTTGCAGCACCTGATTTTGAGTTAGTGGGGGTAGTTCGCCGTGATAGTCAAAATATTCCAGAAGAACTGCGAAATATAACAGTAACAAATGATATTAAAAGCTTAGGTAAGGTGGATGTTGCTTTATTATGTTCACCAACGAGAGCCATTAAAGATTTGGCTAAATCGATATTGAGCTTAGGTATTAATACCGTTGATAGTTTTGATGTCCACAGTGATATCGTTGCATTAAAAACAGAACTGGATGAGGTGGCGAAAAAGCATAACCGTGTTGCAGTGATTTCAGCGGGTTGGGATCCGGGTTCAGACTCTATTATTCGTACCTTAATGTTAGCTATGGCACCTAAAGGTATTACCTACACTAATTTTGGTCCCGGTATGAGTATGGGGCATAGTGTTGCCGCTAAAGCTATTGATGGTGTAAGAGATGCGCTATCAATGACTATTCCATTGGGCACTGGTGTACATCGGCGTATGGTTTATGTTGAATTAGAAACGGGTGCTAACTTTGCACAGGTTGAGCAAGCCATTAAGGCCGACAGCTATTTCTCATCTGATGAGACGCATATTAAACAAGTTGATAGTGTTGATAGCTTAAAAGATGTTGGTCACGGAGTACAAATGACCCACAAAGGAGTGTCAGGCAAAACACACAATCAATTATTTGAATATGCTATGCATATTAATAATCCAGCATTAACATCTCAATTTATGGTTTCTGCAGCCAGAGCAAGTATGAAACAACAAGCGGGTGCCTATACTGTGATTGAAATTCCCCCCGTTGATTTTTTAGCAGGGGATTTAACTACATTAATCGCAAAACTGGTGTAATCAGTTAGGCTTCTTGCAAATAAAATATTGCCCACATGATGTGGGCAATAGGATCAACGCTTAGGCAAACTTGATGATTTGAGATTAGCGTTTAATATTTTTAAACTCTTTTGTTGTTGCAGTTAAAGCGACTTCTGTTGGTAAACGTTCCATTGAACTTGCGCCATAAAAACCATGGCAATCAGGACAGTTATCAAGGATATATTGCGCATCTTTTGGTGTTGCTATAGGGCCACCATGACAAAGTACAATCACGTCAGAACGTACGGATTTTGCTGCTTTTGCCCAATCGTTAATAAGGGCGACACAATCATCTAAAGTAACGGCTGTTTCTGCACCAATATTGCCACCAGTGGTTAAACCCATATGAGGAACAATAATATCTGCACCGGCTTGTGTCATTGCAATGGCATCTTCACGACTAAAAACATAAGGTGTTGTGAGTAAGCCTTTTTCATGTGCTTTGCGGATCATCTCTACTTCAAGAGCATAACCCATACCTGTTTCTTCTAGATTAGCGCGGAAGTTACCATCAATTAAACCAACGGTTGGGAAGTTTTGTACGCCAGCAAAACCGATGGCTTTAACGTCATCTAAAAACTTATCAAAATTGCAGAATGGATCTGTACCATTAACCCCGGCAAGCACAGGTGTCTGTTTTACAACAGGCAATACTTCTTTTGCCATATCCATAACAATTTCATTGGCATTGCCATAGGCTAATAATCCTGCCAGAGAGCCACGACCCGCCATACGATAACGACCTGAATTATAGATAACAATCAGATCGATACCGCCAGCTTCTTCGCATTTTGCGGAAAGACCTGTTCCCGCACCGCCACCAATAATAGGCTCTTTACGTGCGATCATGTCATTAAATTTTTTGAGTAATACTTCACGTGAATAAGTCATACTTCTTTCTCCGTGGTTAGCAAATAAGTTCCTGGTGTAAATCATAAACTTGCTGATTAAATTCAGCAGAATTTATGTGGTAAGGACTGATGACTAATTGACGAGTCTCGGTCTCTTTAAATGTTGTTATAAATGCATCAAAAAATGCTTGGTTTGCTTGAGGATCCCAGAATGGCCCCCCTTCAATATCTAAAGCAGAAAAACCGCCCTGTGGAAAAATAAACGTCAGTGGGCCTTCACACTGATTCAATTTTTCAGCGATCCAGATCCCCATTTGACGATTTTCCCTTGGTGTTGTACGCATTAAGGTGACTTGCGAATTATGGTGATAGAAATGACGATCTTTATATTTCTCAGGTACGGTAGCAGGGCGACCAAAGTTCACCATATCCAACGCGCCACAAGAGACGATACAAGGTGTTTTAGTGCGGGCGATGGCACCAAAACGATCTTCATCACAAGCAAGGACACCCTCAAATAAATAATCACATACTTCGGTTGTTGTTAGATCAAGAACACTATGAAGTAAGTGGCTGTCTATCAGTTTTTCCATGGCTTTACCGCCACTCCCTGTCGCATGGAAAACTAAACAGTCATAATTATTTTCAAGTTTTTTAGTCAGTTGTTGAATACAAGGCGTAGTTACACCAAACATTGTTAATGCAACAGCTGGTTTATCAACACTATTTTCTTCTTGGTAAAAATAAACAGCGCCGGCAATTTGGTTGGCCGCATTTCTCAATACCTTACGAGAGATACGGTTTAAGCCGGATACATCTGTTACGGAGTACATCATTGAAATATCGCTAGCGCCGATATATCCGGAGATATCACCGGAAGCCATAGTCGATACCATCAATTTAGGTACGCCAATTGGCAAAGATTGCATTGCTGGTGTAATCAATGCTGTTCCCCCTGAGCCGCCTAATCCTAAAATAGCGAGGACATCGTCACAGTGGGTTAAATAACGTTCAAAAGCGACGGACATTGCTGCGATAGCTTTTCCACGGTCACCGCAAAACACGGCGTTTTTTCCATCAGGATGGTAACTAGCAACTTGTGCAGCTGTGACGTCAGCTTCTCTTTCTAATGCTGTAGGTTTGGTTGTCAAATCTACGGTTTTGACAGGAAGGCCTGCTTTTTTTATTAATTCACTGACATAAAAAATTTCAGCGCTTTTAGTATCAAGCGTAGTCGCAATATAAATGAAGCCAGCATACTGTTTCATAAGCCTTCCCTTACCTTTTATGATTATTGACGTGTAGATTATAATCACAATGAGACTTGAGTTTCATTTATAATAGCATTATTTTGAGACCCATGTCTCATTATTTTTATTTTTTCTCTTTTAAATGTCGCTTAGGTACACTCAATCGCCTAAAGTAAACTTTAATCGTATTAAGAATAGTTCTTAAAATCAGTATAGTAGCCACGAAAAGTGGAGTAATAGCGAAGGAATTTTTATGAGTTTTAGTCGTAATGAAATAGATACAATGTCAGGTACTCGAAAAAGAACCTACCAATTATTGGTGACAACGGCATTGCAACTTTTTGAACAAGGGATGTTACCTACCGTATCAGAGCTTGCAGCACATGCTGGTGTTTCAAGGGCAACGGCGTATCGCTATTTTCCCACTCAAAGTGATTTAATTAGTGCTACTGTTGATGCAAGTTTAGCACCGATCATTGCATGGCAGCCCACTCCAGAAGATAATACACAACAGCGTATTACTGCGTTGCTCAATCTTGCTTATCCACAAATGTTTAAACATGAAGGGGCGTTGCGTGGCGCATTGCAGGTTTCATTACAGCAGTGGGCTAAAGAGCGGCAATCAAGCGAATATACAGAAAAACGATTTATTCGTGGTCATCGTAAAGAGATCTTACTTAAAGTCATCGAACCATTAAAAGCGCATTATCCGCAAGAAATGTGGGATAAAGTGATAAAAGCTTTCTCACTTATTTATGGTTCTGAAGTTTTTTTAGTAATGAAAGATATCTGGAAAATGGATGATCAGCAGGTCATTGATATGACCCAATGGATGGCTAAAGCTATTTTAAATCAGGCAAAGTCAGATTTTCCGATAGATAACGATTAATTATTTGAATAAATCGGTTAAAATTGTATAAATCATTTACGTTTTAGCTATTGTAGGATCGTTATGTCACACAAAACTGCAGACCAAGAGTGGCTGGTAGAACAACTAAAATATATTGCACAGGGCATTGGTAAAACATTATCGCCTTTTTGTGAAGTTGTACTTCATGATCTGACCGATAGTGAAAATACCATTATGGTTATTGAAAATAATCTATCAGGTCGAAAAGTGGGGGATAGAGCAACTGAGCTAGGTATGGCAAGGATTGAATCGTCTGATTTTCCACAAATTGTTGCAAACTATCCTAATCAGTTTCCTGATGGTAGAACAGCTAAAAGTACATCGATTGGTATTAAAGATAAACAAGGCAATTATGTTGCTGCTTTATGTTTAAATATTGATATATCGATGATTAAAGGTTTACAAATGGTATTAAATCAATTTTCGACTCTTGAAGAGGGAAATCATATCATTGAAACTTTTAGCTCAGTAACAGAAGATTCGTTGAAAAAACGTATTGATGAATTTTCTGCAACTTATTCAGTGACACCAAGAGCATTGAAACCGCATCAACGACGCGAATTGCTATTGTGTTTACAGGATGAAGGTTATCTTTCACTTCGCAAAGCAATGGAGATTACTGCGCAATACCTCGGTGTTTCAAGAGCAACAGTGTATAACGATTTAAAAGAATGATTAAACGATAAGTTATTTTTTAAATTACAGCGGAATACAAATCATTAAACTAAAAAAAGATATCATTTTTGATATCTTTTTTTATTTCTATTTTAAATTAAATGTGATTTTTATTGTAAATGATTAATTAATTACTACTGTGTTATTTTTGTAAGTATAAATTGATAAAAAGAATAAAATAAACAGTTAATTTATTAATGTAAGGGCAATAAAATGAATAGAGTTAATGATGTAGGTGTATTTAATAAGGGAATAGAGTTATCTACTAAGAAAGATTATTTAGGATCATGTTATGTAACTTTTGCAAAGAACATAAAGGATATTTCTAATACAACGGCTAAGCCCAGTTTTATAAAAAAAGTTATTCATATGATGGAACGATTTACAATGTTTTTTGCAATTAGCCAAACCGGTAGAATGGGAATAAGTAATAGAGATGGGAATTTAAATAGATATAATGAAACACGTACTAATTTAGAGAATAAGGTGAAAGATTTAAAGTGTAAGATTGATGAGTTTAATAATAAACTAACAAAAAAAGATAATGTAGATAGGGAAAAAGCTGAGATAGCTACAATTACAGCTGAATATCATAACCTAAACCATTTTCTCTCTTTAATAGAGAATGAAAATTCAAGTTTTAAAGATAGATATAGTTTTTTCAATTATTTAAATGAGTTGCAACGAGCGGAGAATTTTTGCCGAAGTTCATCAAATACAGATTATAATCATCTGGCGGATGAATTTGAGAATATTATTAAGGAAAGAGTTGAAAGAATAAAAAAAGAAGATGTTATAAAAATATTTAATGAAGTGTTGATAAGATATGATAATGAAACTCGATTTAAAAATAGCAATGAAAGAATACTAGCTAATTTTTCAAGTAATAAGGAGAAAGAAAAATTTCTGTCTAAAATAAATTTTCTAGTCTGTGTTTCAAAATATAATCTTCCTCTTATGGTAGAGGTAGAGAATCTTAAAGAAGAATTTCCAGTAAAGTTACGGAAAATAATGAATGTAATTCTTTATGAAGAAAGTATAATGAGTGAAATTCTTAATAAAGCGAATATTGATTGCGTATATAGCTATTCACTTAATAAAGTGCAAAATATTTGGATTGAAGAATATATAAATAAGTTTTATGGTGGTGAAGAAATAATAATAATGGATAAAAGTACAGATGATAATGTCGCTTATTTTGTGGGGGATTTTGAGTGGGATGATTTTGATGGAATTAATAATACTAATAATGACAATATGGATTCTAAACGTAATCTTTCTGAAGTAAGTGAAATTATTCAGGAAAAATTAAATAAATATGTTAAAGGCGATAAAATATCTGATTTAACTTCTATTCTGGAAAACATAGAACTAGATAAATTAGGAGGAAAAGAAATATATACTTTAATTTCTATTCTGAAAGAGATAGAACGAGGTAAATTAGGAGATAACGAAATATATACTTTAATTTCTATTCTGAAAGAGATAGAACTAGATAAATTAGAATGGAAAGAAATATATACTTTAATTTCTATTCTGAAAAGGATGGAACTAGGTAAATTAGAATGGGACGAAATATATACTTTAATTTCTATTTTGAAAAGGATGGAACTAGGTAAATTAGAATCGAAAGAAATATATAATTTAATTTCTCTTCTGAAAGAGATAGAACTAGGTAAATTAGGAAGGAACGAAATATATACTTTAATTCCTATTCTGAAAGGGTTAGAACTAGGTAAATTAGAATCGGAAGAAATATATACTTTAATTCCTCTTCTGAAAGAGATAGAACGAGGTAAATTAAGAGGGAATGAAATATATAATTTAATTTATATTCAGAAAGAAACAGAACTAGATAAATTAGAAAAAGAGGAAAAACAAGCTTCAGTTTCTCTTGTGGAAGAACTAGGTGAATATGTCGTTGAAATGGGAAATGACAACTATGTGTCTTCATTTTTATAAGAAAAATAAATATTTTATAGTGTAAAATATTTATAATACTTTGTTTAAATAATATTTTTTGTCACTAATCGGATAATTTTCTAAGGTGCCAAAAACTTCAAATCCCTGCTTTTGATAAAAAGGCAGGGCTTGAAAGCTAAAAGTATCCACCTCAGCATATTTGGCACCTTTCTTTTTAGCTGTATTTTCCATTGCTTGCAGTAATTCTGTACCAATATTGTTACCACGATAGGCCTTATCAACCCATAGATAACGAATACGTAGCCAATTACCTAATATATCACCAGTGATCCCACCTATTTTTTTACCATTTTCCTCTTTAAAAACGGCTAAGGGCGTATATTGCTCCATCTGAATATACTGAAGGTTATGTGTTAATAAGCCTTCATAAATTTCGTTGATTTCATTCGTCGTCGGGGCGGTAGTAATTTTTAATGACATAATTAGCTCTTAATATTAATAAAAATAATATTTAAATTATCATTATTTGTTTATTAAATATTTATACCAGTGATAGGATTAATACCATAATTAAAAAAACTGGATAACACAACATGTCATTTTTAAAAAAACTACCGGGAATTCTGTTTTGTGCACTAATTGGTGGGTTATTAACATTATCTGGTCTACCGATGGCGTTGATGTTTGGGCCAATCGTCGTGGTTATTATTGCTTATCGTTTTAAATGGCAGCTCTCTGTTCCTAAGCATACACTGACTTTTATCCAACTGACCTTAGGCACCTCTGTTGGATTGATGTTTAACCAAGTACATTTAGGGAGTGCGGATAATTTAGTGCTTCTTTTGATTATCCTCGTTATTTGTTTAGCCATTCAATTTGTTGTCAGTTTCTTATGGTTTCATCGTCATATTGGTTGGACAAAAGAAGAGGCTATGTTAGGCGCTGTACCTGGCGCGATGGCGGCTATTCTTGCTTTAACTGATCATACCAAAACACCACCACAAAAAATTGTTATTTCTCATACTATTCGTTTAATCGTATTGATTATTATGGCTGGATTTATTGTTGGCTCAGATAAAGCAACTTTTACGGAGTTTACATTACCTGAAATGACACTGTTGTCATCGATATGGTTATTATTAATTGTCGCGTTAGGGCTAGTATCTGGGCTTTTATTACAGAGAATTCATTTTCCAGCACCGTTTATGTTGACATCATTAGGCAGTGCAATATTGGTACAATCTTTTGTCAGTGAGCCGATTGCTTTTCCAATGCTATTAAATGAACTCAGCATGGTGTTAATTGGGATGAATATTGGCGCACATTTTGTGGTTTTTCCTTTTGCTTCGTTAATTAAAAATGCTTTTTCCTCTGTGCAGGTGGTCATTATCAACGTTATTTTAACGGTGATCGTTGCATTGAGCGCGGCTTATTTAACAGGGGCGCCTTGGACAACGTTAGTATTAGCTTGGGCACCGGGAAGTATGGAAGCAATGACATTTGCCGCGATCACTATGAATGTCGATGCGGCTTTTGTGATGTCGAATCATATATTGCGTATGTTGATCATTCAAAGTATTCCTTCTATTGCCTTGTTTTACAGTGAACGAAAGCAGAAAAGAAAACGTGAGTAAAATAGCAATAACAGTAAGATATCGACAGATATAATAAATTGAAAAGCCACTGTATCAGTTTGATAGAGTGGCTTTTTTATACAATTAATAGTTTAGTAAGCTAAGTGATTTTTGGGCTAGTAGTTGACATTTTTTGTTATGAGCAATTTGTATATTTTTTAAATCCTGATAACTATCTTCATTAAGCTTGCTCATTGGGAGCATTGAATAATTAGAGACATCCCACTGCTGAGATTGTGAAAAAATAATCAGCGCTCGTTCTATTTTTTGTTTTGAGATCTGCTCATAACCACAATCATTATTTAAAAACAGGTATACCGCGGTTAAATCAGCTAAGTCTTCTGCTTGAGTATAAGTGAGTGCTTTTGCACTAGAAGAAAAAAGCGTGGCAAAAGAAAGAATAACAGTGCAGAACAAAGCGAACATTTTTTTCATTAGTGGTGACATTCCTATATGTGATGATTTCACAAGATTTGTTATTTGACTTAATTAAGTTAAAAGTTTTGCAAAGACCCGTTGCTTTGTGTGGTTTCTATTTGACCTTCCAGTAAGGGGAGACTTTAGCATTGCTCAATAGTTTATCGATAAATTTATTTACCTAATTATGACAAATATAGAGTAATTGATTTTATTCAAAGGAATACATTATGCAACGTCGTGAATTTTTAAAATTAGGGGCAACATTAAGCGCCGTCACACTATTACCAAGTTGGAGCCGTCTCGCATTCGCCCAAACTAACACGCCTTCACTCGCTATTCCACCTCAAATTAGCCCAGACAAACAACAAAAGATTGTTCTTAATATCCAACAAGGTGTTTCCCAGTTTACTGCTACAGCAAGTACAACTACTTGGGGGTATAACGGTAGCTTATTAGGCCCAGCATTAAAATTAAAACGTGGTGAACCTGTTACTATTGAGATCAATAACACGCTACCAGAGACTACGACGGTGCATTGGCATGGTCTTGAGATAAGTGGTGAACAAGATGGAGGTCCTCAAGCGACTATCGCACCGGGTAAATCACGAACAGTAACTTTTACGCCAGATCAAGCGGAGTCGACATGTTGGTTTCATCCCCATACTCATGGGATCACCGGAAAACAGGTGGCAATGGGGTTAGGGGGATTAGTGATCATCGAGGATGACGAAACGGCCAAGCGAAAGTTACCTCACCGCTGGGGAGTGGATGATTTACCGGTTATTTTACAAGACAAACGCTTAGACAGTAACGGTCAAATTGACTATCAACTTGATGTGATGAGTGCTGCAGTAGGTTGGTTTGGCGACATGATGCTCACTAATGGTGCGATTCAACCGCAACACATTGTACCAAAAGGTTGGATTAGATTACGTTTCCTCAATGGTTGTAATGCACGTAGTCTTAATTTAGCCACCAGTGATGGCCGACCAATGTATGTAATTGCTAGCGATGGTGGGTTATTAGCGGAACCAGTCAAAGTGACAGAACTCCCTATTTTAATGGGGGAGCGTTTTGAAGTACTGGTTGATACCTCAGATGGACGTGATTTCGATATTGTCACTTTACCTGTCCGACAAATGGGGATGGTATTAGCGCCATTTGATAATGTATTACCTGTATTACGTCTACTGCCTTCAGCAGAAAAAGCGGTGGGTATTTTACCTGATCAATTAGCCTTAATTCCTGCATTACCATCACTAAGTCATATTGCGACACGTTCATTACATTTACGTATGGATATGCGTTTAGATATGCAAGGTATGATGGCGCTAACGGAGCGTTACGGTGATAAAGCGTTAGCGGGAATTCACCACGGTATGAGTCATATGCGTCAGGGCAATGGAAATGGCATGATGGGGGGCGGCATGAATTGCGGTCATGGCTCTGCGGATGTCGATATTTATAATGCAAATAGCATCAATGGGATCCCATTCTCAATGACCGAACCTGCATTTGATGTTAAACAAGGGGTTTATGAACGCTGGCTGGTTTCTGGTCGTGGCGACATGATGTTACATCCATTCCATGTTCACGGAACACAGTTTCGTATTTTATCGGAAAATGGGCGTAAACCTGAAAAACATCGCCAAGGTTGGAAAGATATTGTCAGAGTGGAAGGGCAAATTAGCGAGATCCTTGTAAAATTTGACCATTTAGCGACAAAGGAACACCCATTTATGGCTCACTGTCACTTATTAGAACATGAAGATACAGGAATGATGGCGGGCTTTACGGTGAGTCGATAATTTTTACTGTAATAAGTAACAAAATTAGCGATAAAAGTTTGCAAAGGGAGTAAAGCTAATATTTTATTCCCTTATTTTCCTTCATTGACAACGTCGCATGATGATAGAAATTCTGGTACAATCGGTTGCTTTCCCCGTTAACCCAATCGAAATAAATCATGAAACATATTGTTGATGTCATGATCTCTGAAGAAGAGATCAAACAGCGTATTGCTGAATTAGGTCGTGAAATCACAGAACATTATCGTTCTCGTCAAGAAAAACACGATTTGGTCTTAATTGGCTTATTAAAAGGCTCTTTTATTTTTATGGCGGATTTATGTCGTGAAATTGAAGTGCCACATGAAGTCGATTTTATGACAGTATCAAGTTACGGTAATGGAATGACGTCAACAAGAGACGTTAAAATCATTAAAGATCTTGATGAAGACATTCGTGGTAAAGATGTTCTGATTGTTGAAGATATTATTGACTCAGGTAATACTTTAAACCGTGTTAAAGAGATTTTAAGTTTACGTGAGCCTGCCTCTATTGCTATCTGTACGCTACTTGATAAGCCATCACGTCGTGAAGTGGATGTGCCAGTAGAGTGGATTGGCTACTCTATTGAAGATAAGTTTGTTATAGGTTACGGCATTGATTATGCACAACGTTATCGTCACCTACCTTATATTGGTCACGTAACGCTACTAGATGAATAATCTTGTTGATTTATATCGTATATTAAACCCGCTTTGGCGGGTTTAATATTAGAAAATCAACGTGGATGGCTTAATTTTGCAATAGCTTGGCGATAAGAGAGTTCTAGTTTTTCACGACTGTCTGAGGTGATATCTAAATCGTGTAATTCACCATTGTTTAAACCGTAAACCCAACCGTGGATCATCACTTTTTGTCCACGTTTCCATGCGGCTTGCATAATAGTTGAGTGACCAAGGTTATAAACTTGTTCTATCACGTTAAGTTCACAGAGTAAATTTAATCTATCTTGTGGTGCGAGTTCACCTAACATGGAGCTATGTTTATACCAGATATCACGGATATGCAGTAACCAGTTATTAATTAAGCCCAGTTCAGTCCCTTCAATAGCAGCTTCAATACCACCACAGCCATAATGACCACAAACAATAATATGCTCAACTTGTAGGACATCAACGGCATATTGAATAACAGAAAGACAGTTTAAGTCGGTGTGGATCACAAGGTTTGCCACATTGCGGTGTACAAATAAATCACCAGGGGCGGCATTAATTAATTTTTCAGCGGGGACGCGGCTGTCTGAACAACCAATCCATAAGAAATGAGGTTTTTGGCCTTTACTCAGCTCTTTAAAAAATTGCGGGTTTTCTTCTGTAACAGAACTTGACCATTGTTTATTGTTGGCTAACAGTTCTTCAATTTTTCTCATCATGATGTGACTGCCTGTAAATTCAGTTTCCCACCATTTGCGCTGACAGTAGGCCAACACGAAATAGCTTTAGTGTTATTGTTGGATGTTTAAGCTCAATAAAGAAAGGGTATTTTTATACCATTACTTTTAAATGAATCAGAAGGCTTTTTTTGAGCCAAGTGACAGTTAATTGCTTGTCTATTTTTGCTTTCAAATAAGATAGAACTTTTTACAGTATTTGTTTAATGAATTTATCAACACATTATTTGATGTAAATCAAATGTATAAAAAGATAACTGATTGTTAACTCGATTATTCTTATTTTGAATAATCGAGGGTAATTATTTTTTCATAAAAAATATTAATGTTTATTTGGGCTGGCGAATGATGAGGATAAAACCTGTTAACGGTATCTGTCCGTTTTTTATTGATAAATTATTGGAGGTAATAAAGCGCATGATAATATCTATCAGTTAGATTGAGTAATAAGGCCAATAAATTTATTGCTATCAAACAGGCTAAATAATAACATTTAGTTATTATTGGCTTTTTATTGAGATTAATACTGGAAAATAGCTACAATTAATCGTCATTTTTATTGATCAGTAATTGCAGTGTTCGCTCTGTTGACTATTAAAATAGTTAAATAAAATTTATTTATCTGTTTGAGGCATTATCTGTAAAACGGTTTATTTACGTCTTATTTTTCTCTAGAATATCTTATTCCATTTTGATCCTATTGAACTAAGCCCATTTTCTATACCTATCCTGATTTGCACTCAGGGGAGTAAGGCTTAGTTGAATAGCTATTTCTGATTTCAGCTCAGTCAATGCTGAATAATGCAGTTGATAAAAGGTAATTTCCACTTATGACTTATGCATTGGAGTTAACCGAGTTAACGAAAACTTACCATAATGGTGTCAAAGCGCTTAAAGGAATTAATTTAACCGTAGAAGCGGGGGATTTTTATGCGCTATTAGGCCCTAATGGTGCAGGAAAATCGACCACCATAGGGATTATCAGCTCTTTGGTGAATAAGAGCAGTGGTAAAGTCAAAGTATTTGGCTATGACACTGATACCGATATGGTTAATGCTAAAAGACAACTCGGATTAGTGCCACAAGAATTCAATTTCAACCCTTTTGAAACCGTATTACAAATTGTCCTTAATCAGGCTGGCTACTATGGTGTACCACGAAAAGTGGCATTAGAGCGTGCAAAAACATATTTAACCCAATTAGATTTATGGGAGAAAAAAGATGATAGAGCACGTTTTTTATCTGGGGGAATGAAACGGCGTTTAATGATTGCGCGTGCATTAATGCATGAGCCTAAATTGCTGATCCTCGATGAGCCAACGGCGGGAGTAGATATTGAATTACGTCGTTCAATGTGGACGTTTTTACAACATTTAAATGCACAGGGCACCACTATTATATTAACCACACATTATCTTGAAGAAGCAGAAATGCTGTGTCGGAATATTGGTATTATTCAGCGTGGTGAACTGGTTGAAAACACCAGTATGAAAGGTTTATTAAGTAAATTAGAGTCTGAAACCTTTATTTTAGACTTAGCGGCAAAAAGTCCGTTACCTGAATTACAAAATTACCAATATCGTTTAGTCGATACATCAACACTAGAAGTTGATGTGAAAAGAGAGCAAGGATTGAATGGGGTTTTTGCTCAGCTCAATGCACAAGGTATTCAAGTTTTAAGTATGCGTAATAAAGCTAACCGCCTTGAAGAGTTATTTGTGCATTTAGTTAATGAAGATCATACAGAAACAGAAAAAGGAGAGAGGGAATGATTCAGTTGTATTGGGTAGCCCTCAAGACGATTTGGATTAAAGAAGTGACCCGTTTTGGTCGTATCTGGGTACAAACTTTAATTCCTCCTGTTATCACGATGTCGCTCTATTTTGTTATTTTCGGTAACTTAATTGGTAAGCGTATTGGTGATATGGGCGGTGTTGATTATATGCAGTTTATTGTTCCCGGCTTGATTATGATGGCGGTGATCACAAACTCATATGCTAATGTCTCCTCTTCATTTTTTGGCGCTAAATTCCAACGTAGTATTGAAGAATTATTAGTATCGCCAGTACCGACCCATGTTGTTATTGCCGGATTTGTGGGTGGTGGTGTCGCCCGTGGTATTTGTGTTGGGATATTGGTCACTCTGGTTTCACTATTTTTTGTACCACTAGAGATACACTCTTGGACAATGGTTGTGGTGACATTATTAATGACCTCGATTGTTTTTTCTCTCGCAGGATTGTTGAATGCCATTTTTGCGAAAACCTTTGATGATATTAGTATTATTCCCACCTTTGTTTTAACGCCATTAACTTATTTAGGAGGTGTGTTTTATTCACTCTCCTTATTACCTGCATTTTGGCAAGGTGTTTCTAAATTAAACCCGATTGTTTATATGATAAGCGGTTTCCGTTATGGTTTTTTAGGGATCACTGATGTGTCATTAACGGTGACAATCACGGTACTATGCCTGTTTATTGCCGTGTTTTATATCGTAGCCTGGTACTTAATTGAAAAAGGTCGCGGTTTAAGAAGCTAATCTACAAATTAGTGTTTAAGGTAATAAAAATTAAAATCGGTGTCTGCAACAACAGATGCCGATTTTTTTTAGCTAAATTTCATTCAGTTATGTTAAATTTTATTTAAATTTGTCTTTTGCTATTAACAAGTCCAATTTCTTTGTTTAGTATACTAAACAAATAACTTTGGGATGGTAAAGGATAGAAGCATGGCAGTGGCAAGCGAAACAGCAAAAGAACCAACGGTACTTTCTCGTCGTAAATTGTTATGTATTGCCGGAATGGGGTGGACTTTCGATGCAATGGATGTGGGGCTTCTCGCCTTTTTATTAACGGCGTTAAAAGAAGATTGGGGATTAACAGCAGCGCAATTAGGTTGGATTGGCAGTATTAATTCTATCGGTATGGCCGTAGGTGCTTTTGTCTTTGGCATTATGGCCGATAGAAAAGGTCGTAAACCGGTATTTATCTTAACGTTGCTGCTATTTAGCCTTGGTTGCGGTTTAACCGCATTAGCAAGCTCCTTAATGGTGGTATTAATTTTACGCTTTTTTATTGGTATGGGCTTAGGCGGAGAATTACCCGTTGCTTCTACATTGGTGAGTGAAAGTGTTAAAGCTCATGAGCGTGGTCGTATTGTTGTTTTATTAGAGAGTTTTTGGGCGGTAGGGTGGTTAATTGCCGCGTTAATAGCGTATTTTATTATTCCTGATTATGGCTGGCGTATGGCTATGTTATTGAGCGCACTACCCGCAGTTTATGCACTCTATTTGCGTTCAAAGTTACCAGAACCCAGTTCCACACAGTCATTATTACAAAATCGTTTATCTCTTCGCCAATCAATGGCATTGATTTGGTCACCTCAATATCGCCGTTCAACACTGATGTTGTGGGTATTATGGTTTTGTGTGGTGTTCTCTTATTATGGCATTTTTTTATGGCTACCGAGTGTCGCAATGTTAAAAGGCTTTAGTTTAATTAAAAGCTTTCAATATGTGTTGATCATGACACTCGCTCAGTTACCGGGGTATTTTACCGCAGCATGGTTTATTGAACGTTATGGTCGTAAATTTGTGTTAATCACCTATTTAGCAGGCACCGCGATTAGCGCTTACTATTTTAGCGTAGCCGATTCCACAACCACACTATTAGTGTTCGGTATGTTGTTATCATTTTTTAATTTAGGTGCGTGGGGGGCATTATATGCCTATACCCCAGAACAATATCCTGATGGTATACGAGCTACAGGCGCTGGAACGGCGACGGCAATAGGCCGTATTGGCGGAATATTAGGGCCACTGATGGTAGGCTATTTAGTGCAATATCAATTTGACATAAGCACTATTTTTCTTATTTTTAGCCTTTCCATTGTGATAGCGATACTAGCGGTTATGTTATTAGGTAAAGAAACCAAAAATAGACCACTTAATTCCATTTAATCACTTTTTTTATGACTAAAAATACAGAACGTCTCCTTTCTTGTTATATGATAGCTAATAAGTATTTTATAGGAAAAGAGGAATAATTATGTCTCATTATGAGGAAGTGATTAAGCAGGTTGATGAGGCCATTGCCAGTGCTAGCATACAAACGATGAATGAATTGCTGGTGGAATTAGGTAAAGATAACACAATAGCTTTTGCTCAGCGTTATGAACAGCAAGAGCGTCTACGCACGGCTATTTTTCATCATGGTGAAAAACAGCGCTAAGCAACCTTATAATGATAGAATAATCAAAAAGCGTTTATTTCATGTATTTATTCCATAATAATGGATAAACGCTTTTGTTTTAATCTGTTGGTTTAAAAAGTCTTTTTTCCTTCGAGCACTGCTATTCTATTTTCAATCGAAGGATGGGTTGAAAAAAGAGAGTCTCCCTTATTAAAAATAAAGGCTGCTTTGCGATATGCTCGTCCTGTAGAGCCATCTTCAAAATTTTCAGTTTCGTGTTGTGCTGCAATTTTCTTTAGTGCATTGATCATTGATTGATTATCTTGGGTGAGATCAACCGCTGCCGCATCTGCCATATATTCACGTGTCCGCGATAAATAGAAATAGAGCACTTGAGTAATAATGGGTAAAACAACGTTGAGTACAATTAAAATCAATCGTGCTTTACTGGCGGCATCATTACTTTTACCACCACGGTTACCAGAGGCTATATATAAGCGGCTACCAAAGATATTTGTTACCGTTAAAATAACATTTGCTAAAATACCCACATACAGTGTTAAACGGGTATCACCATGAATAATATGACCTGTTTCATGGGCTAATACGGCTTGTATTTCTTGGCGATTAAGTTGATTTAATAACCCACGAGTGACACCAATAAAGGCATTTTTTTCAGACCAGCCGGCAGCAAAGGCATTGGCTTCTGGTGTATCTAAAATATAAAGCTTAGGGATATAGCCCAAAGTCGCACTTAAACTAAGCTCTTCCACGATATTTAATAATTGTCGCTCTTGGGCATTTAATGGCTCTTCAGAATTAATTAATCGTGCTTTCATGCCCGTCAACATGATTTTATGCCCTTTAAAGTGAACAATAATCAGCAACACAATTGAAATGGCAACAATAATCAATGAAGCAATAGGCAGTGATTGGAATGTCAGAAATGCCAGCATATTATCAATTAAACTTAAATGAGGATTGGCACCTATCGCGCTATCAACTAATAAGCCGATCATTAGCATTAATAGTAAATAGGTGACTATCACAAACCGAGTGCGAATGGCATTTTTTCGCAGTACATTTCTGAAATCCATTTATTATTCTCCAATAATATCTACCGTATTATTTTATGTATAAGCTATGGTGCGTGGTGTTAATCAAAGTTAATACGGCGCGCTTCTTCTGATTTAATCGCTGTTTCATCAAGACGCCAGTATTCTTTATTAATCACGAGACTTGGAAAAATCTTCACAATAAATACCGCAGGGATAGAGGCGATAAACGCACGATATTGCTCTAAGGTACGGTTATAGCCACGTTTAGCAAAAGAGAGTTTATTTTCTGTTGAGACAATCTCTTCTTGTAAATTAGCCATGATAGTATCTGATTTTAGTTCAGGATAGTTTTCAACAGCGACATTAATCGCACCACTTGAAACAATTTTTGATAGCTCATCTTCTGCCGCTTTTGCTTCTTGGTTATTGCTACTTTGTGTTTTAGCTCTTAATTCGGTGATTTTAGTAAAAACATCGGCTTCATGACTAAGATATTTTTTTACTGTAGCTAATAAGCTATCAAACACTTTACCACGACGGTCGAGTTGTACCGATATTTCTGTTTCACTTGAGATAACCGCTTCACGCATAGAGATAATACGGTTGTAATAATAAAAAATAAGACCCAATAACGCGATGGTAATAATTAATCCAGTCATGTGAAGCGCTCTCTTTTCTAATAATAAACAGGGAATTTAGCTAACTCATTGATGTTAATTTTGCCTATTATTATTCAAGATAGCTAGATGATTATTTCATCAAAGAGAAAAAGAATATTGATATGTCACTTAATATCTTAAAAAGAATGTTGTTTGAAGTATAAAAAAGCCCCAAATAAATTTGGGGCAAAATAAATAGGACTCATGTTAGGGAAAATAAAAATTAAAACCAAGGTGATTGGGACATCACATTGCCATAAAATAGCATTCTGCCGGCGATTTCACCGCTAAAAAGGATAAAAATAGTAATAATTGATATTAAAGCCTTTGTAAACAAAGAGCTACGAGATAGTGTGATAATAACACATCCTATTATTAAACTGGCGATGACTTGCCACCATAACAATAAGCTCGCTACGTTAGCACCTGAAATTTGAACTCGTATTACTAATCCCATCAATACTAACAGTAAGCCGATAAAAGCACCGAAATGCAATGTATGAATGGTTTTTTTACCTTGCAACTGTAACCAAGGAATAACAGAGCCAAAACCCAATAATAGGGCCGTACCAATAAAACTTATTTGTGTTGCGGGGGTATGCCATAACGCATGTGTTTGCATTTGATAATAAATTTGTGCTGTTATTAAAATAACGGGTAAGCCAATAAGGCCACAGAACAGACCTAGTAGGCTATTACGGCGTATTTTATTTGGTTGTAGCCAACTTGCTAATGCCCAGAGGGAAATTAAACCGTTTAACATAACAAAGGCAATAGCTTCACGACTTAACCATGAGTGAGCAATACCAAGTACTGAGCGATAAGCGCCGAGAGGATCGCCTAGGTGTCCCATTGACATAGAAGAACCAATTACTTCAATTAACCAAATAAGGGCAATCGTTGTACGTAACGCTTTGGGGCTTAACATGGCGGAGTTTTGTGTTTGCCATTGATAAAGAGATAAGGCAAGTACGGCACCGATCCCCCATTGACTCATTACGGTGAATAGAACCAAAGGCATTTGATAATCATGCATGGTTAATCCTCCATACCAATAATGACAATATTAGGATGACTGATGGTATGATCAGGAACCCCATAACGTTTTTCTAATAATGCCCAATTTGTGATATGTTTTTGGCGCAAATCTTCAATTTCGCCAAACTCAATGGCACCAGTTGGACAAGATTCAACACAGCGAGGTTTTAAGCCTTCGTCTATTCTATCGGCACACATATTACATTTACTGGTCTTCCCTTCTACAGGATCGTAAACCGGCGCATTATAAGGGCATGCCATAATGCACATTTGGCAACCAATACATTTGTCATGATCCTGTATCACAATCCCATCGGCTCGCTTAGTATAAGTATCGGCAGGGCATACTTTTAAGCATTGTGGATCGTCACAATGATTACAGGACATAGTGATAAAAGCTTGCGCATTGGGCAGATCTTCATTGAATTCGCGTACTCTACGCCACAAGACTCCAGGAGGGGTAACATTTTCTGATTTACAAGCCATCGAACAAGTGCGACAGCCATAACAATCTTTACTATTAATCAGAAAACCATACTGTTTTTTAGCCATGATTATGCCTCCCGTCTCACATTAACTAGGGTACTGTTACAACAATGACCATTACCTAAAGGTTCAACATGGTCATTTGTTACATGGCTACTACTCCCCCCTTGTTGTTCCCACCAACCATTATCAAGAGAAACAACACCTTGTTTTATGTGTGTGGTGACAACGGCTATTGCTCTATGTTCACCTCTATCATTAAAAGCAAACACCCAATCACCATTGTTTATTCCACGAGATAACGCATCATTAGGATGTATTAAAATATTGGGTTGATTACGCTGTACTTCTAAAATCCATTCATTCATCCCATGGCTTGAATGAACACTACGTGCTAGCTTACGTTGCACAGCCATTAACGGATATTTTTTTGCTAATTCAGGGGAGCCTGTTGTCGATTCCTTTACTGGATAATAAGTGACTATAGGGGAGTAGTTTTTATCTTGCCATTCTTCAATAAAGAAATGTGCTTTTTGGGTTGATGTACGAAATATTCCGTCTTTAAATGGGATCCAATCGCCTTCTACTGGTCGTACAGGCCCTTTTTCTAGCATTTCTCGCGTAATACCTGATCCCGCGAGGCAAGTATCAATATAGTGCTCAATAGGTTGATTAAATACGTCACCGAAACCAAAGCGTTCAGCAAGACGGGCAAAAATCCAATAATCAGGCTTTGCTTCTCCTGGTGGTTCAACGGCTTTTTCCATTAATTGAACATATTGGCTACGCACACCGGCCATTAAACTTGTATCTTCAAAAATGGTTGTCACTGGAAGTACTAAGTCGGCATAAAGCGCTGTTGATGACATTAAATTATCGGCTACAACAACAAAAGGAACTTTTTTTAGCGCCTTACGTGCCATATTGGTATTGGGTAATTGTGTCATCACCCCCATCGTCATGATCCACCAGAAATTAATCGGGTGGGGTCTTTCGTTGACTATCCATTCACCCACTTTTGCAACAGGAATAGGATTAATGGGTTTAACATTTGGTGCAGGGGGAATAATAGGATTAAATTTTGCCATCTGACGCACGCCACCGGCATCACAAATACCCGCGCCTTTCTTACCAATATTGCCGGTTAATAGAGCAAGATAAAACTGGCTTGCTGCAACATAGGCACCAAATTCAGTGCGTTGTGCGCCAGACATATTTTGTACAATCATTGCAGGCTTTATTGTCGCGTAGTCTCGAGCTAAACGAATAATAGTCTCTTGTGGAATATCTGTTTCTTTACTGGTTTTTTCGATAGTCCAGGGTTTAGCTTGCAAATAGATTTGTTCAAAAACGGTGGTGTAATTTATTTTATTTGGCAGTTCATCATGAGTTAACGCCGGTACAATATTGGGGGTATCATGGCGAACAATTTGCTGAGTTAGGGTATCAAAGACTAAATAGCTATCTTTATCATTAGCTGAATCACGTAGTAGTTTTTGTTGTTCATCGACTAAATACACCGCTCCGGTATGGGCACGCAAAAAAGGTTTATCTGTAAGATTTTCTTCAATGATTAATTTGATCATTCCTAATGCAAGGGCGGTATCGGTACCCGGAATAATGGGGATCCACTCATCAGCTTTGGCTGCGGTTTCATTAAAACGCGGATCAATGACTACCATTCTGGCGCCATTACGGCGAGCCTGATTATAATTTTTAAAGTAGGCGTGCATAGTTACTGCTGGGTTATTGCCCCAACATAGAATATAACGGCTATCTTTTACCGTATCACGCGTATCTGCATAGCGTAGGCCAACCATAGGGATCATAGCTGCAGTAACCGCAGAGCAACATAAAGAGCCGGCTTGTTTTGTAGAACCGCCTAAATAGTCGAAAAAGGCTTTACCCATATCGTTTTTGATGGAATCCATATTTCCAGCGTGAGTAGAAATAAAAAGCCCTTCGTTGCCATATTTATCGATAGTTTCTCGAATATTTTTTTCGATAAGATCTAAAGCGTCATTCCAGCTAATAGGTTTAAACTCAGCCTTACCTTTTTCGCCAACACGTAGCAAAGGTGTAGTGAGTCTATCCTTATGATATACCCATTTAGTTCGGCTAATTCCTCGTAAACAACATTTGACATTAAAGCCTTCTGTAGCTTCAATTTTGATTAGTTTTCCCTGATGAGTAAAAGCGGTTAGGTTACAATGGAGACATTCCATTGCACAGGTGGATTGAAAAGTTTGATATTCAGATAATTTTATCCGAGTTTTCTGGTTAAATATGGGTTTATTTTCATTAGCTAGGCTAAACGCATTAGGGGAAAGAGCTGCCAAACCAATAGCTCCCATTCCTTTTAATAGCGTTCTTCTATCTAATTCCCACTGTTTATTTTTATACATAGGACATTCTCACACATAACAATGTTAACTATATATAAACTCAGTTCATTAATAATAAACTTGAGTTAGATCATTCAAGGATAAATAAAGAAGATAATCAACAGAAAATGATTTATATTCTTATTTTTCATAAAATTTTTAGTGTGAATAACTATAAAAATGAATAAAAAAAGAACAAACAATTATCGTCATAAATAAAGATAAATAACGGCTTAGGCGTGGAGAAATAAATGCAGAATTCTCAAGGGGTTAACTCTGTTGATATCGCAGTGACTATTTTAGAGTTTTTAGCATCTCAAGGAGGTGCTGCACGCTCTTCTGAGATAGCTAAGGCATGCTCACTATCAAAAAGTCGTCTACATAAATATTTAGTGTCTCTTTGCCGTAGTGACATGCTCTATCAAGAGAGTGAAGGAGGGCAGTATTGTTTAGGTAGCAAAATTATAATGCTAGCTGAGGCAACACACACAAACCTCTCTTTAGTTGATGAAATTAATCAAAGGCTTTGTGAATTTAGAGATGAGCATAATATGTCAACAGGACTTGTTATTGCTCAAGGTAAGAAGCTCTATTTAGTGAGATATAATCGTAGTTTTAAACATGTCGATATTGATTTTCTGCCAAATACACCCGTTCCACATAAATTGAGTGCGGCAGGCGCGACTTATGCAGTCTTTAGTCATTTAGAAATTGATGCTGATTTATCAATACAGCAAAAAAACAGTATACATCAACAAGGTTTTGCTATTCGCCAACAACCCGCTGAAGGTATTCCTGGGGCTCAATCTATTGCATGTCCTGTATTTAATAGGAAAGGTGAAATGGTCGCAGCCGCATTGACCATGGGATTTATTAAACCTGAAAACCAAATAGAATTAGGTAATGCATTAAAAGCAAAAATTCGCCATGTTTTATCTTAATATTGCGAATATTTTTATCAAATACGTTTACTGGAAAAGTAAACGTATTTGAAAATAGCAAAAATTAAGTAAATAGTCCTTTAGCTAATATATCGCTTGCTTGTGTGACGCCGGGTAATACGAAGTAATAACCCCCACCAAAAGGTTTTATATAGCGCTCTAACGGTTCACCATTTAAACGCTTTTGCGTATCAATAAAGCCTTTTTTAAGGTTATTCTGAAATGAGACAAAGACAAGCCCCATATCTAATTGCCCTGACGGTGTTAGCCCTAATGAGTAGCTATAACTGCGACGACGCAGTTTGGCGCTATAACGTTCGGGGGTTCTGGGTTCAGCTCGTCTCATATGGGAATCAAAGAGTATCCTGTCGCCATGAGGATCTTGTGCAAATTCAGGTGAGTCCATTTCTTGCTTCATTCCTATCGGCGCGCCTGTTGCACGATGACGACCAAAGTTATTCTCCTGATCTTCAAGAGGTGTTCTATCCCAAAATTCCAAGGCAAAACGAATAAGTCTCACTGCTTGATAGCTACCTCCTAAGCACCACTGCGGTTCATTTTGTTTATCGGTGATCCACACTAAATCATCCATTAAATGAGTGTCAGTGGCAGGGGCATTACCTGTGCCATCTTTAAAACCAAATAAATTAATTGGCGTTTGTTGATTATCAATATCACGAGCAGGTAGAAAACCATCTATTTTCCATCGTGCATGCACTTGCCCAGAAAGATATTTTAAAATATCTCTTAATGCATAAATGATACTTTCTTGACTATTGGCACAAAGCTGAAGTAACAGATCACCGCCACACCATTTAGGATCTAAGCGATCGTTGGGGAAGGGTTTCATTGCTTCAAGGCGTTTGGGTTTATGAGCTTGAAAACCAAACCGATTATCAAAAAAACTATCCCCTAACGCCACTGTGATGGTTAATTCATCAGGGTATAATTGGCTACCTAGAATACCGGATCCTGCGGGGGGAAGGTGAGGATTATGACTTTCTTTAAGTTCACGAGATTGTGTTAAAAAAGCAATCCGCTGTGTTAAGGTTCGGAAAATTTTTTCTACTTCCTCAGGGGTTGTTACTGTTAAATCAAGTGCAATAAATGAAGCATGCTTTTGTTCTGGCGTGATAACCCCAGCTTGATGTTTTCCTAAGTAGTTAATAGCACGTTGATAACGAAGTGTTGGTGAACACTTGTTTTTTTCGATGGCATTTGCGCCCATACTGGCAAGCAGTAAACTACCGCCTAACCATTTTAACGTTGTACGTTTATGGTGGTTAACGGGGATTGTGAGAAGTGATTTAAACAGAGTTTTATTTTTCACCATATGCTTCTTTATAGTAATAATAGACATCAATATTGAGCACGTTACGTAATTGTGCAACTTGCTCCGCTAATTGTGTTATTTGTGCAAAGAGCACTGCTTTCTCACTATCAGAAAGCGTATCTAAAGGCTGGAATAGTTCTTCATCTCGCTGATATTTTAAAAATAGTTTGCTAATAGTGTCATACTGTTTGCGTAGTGATTGATATTCCTGAAGTGGAATATGGTTAGATAGCGACTCAATGATTAGGCGTGAACCGTATAAATTGGCATACCCATCACCCAGATCACTTTTTGCATATTGATTTTCAATGCCGGCTAATTTGTCGGTTAAAATCAGCTCTAAACTATCACCTGCAGATTGCACTAATTTAGCAATGGGAATATCTTCAATCGCTAAGCGTTTTTTTAGATCACTAATGCCTCTTAACAGTGCTTTGGCTGACTCGGCTGACGATTGCATATCCTCTAATTTAAAGAGTTGATATTCAACCAAATGAAATCCACTAAAACGGGGCGAGTTTTCTCTTTCAAGAAAGAAATCAGCCCGATTATTTAATAGGCGTTCAGTAGCGCCAAACAATGCAATAATCGGTCGGATCACCTCATAGTGATAATGCGCTTGTTGATAGGCGAGTTGGGCATCAGTCAGTTGATTTTTTTCACTGTTAACAATGACATTTTTTAATGCAGTTTCAACGAAGGTTAACTGATCAACAGCTTTCTGCCGGTAGTTAAGAATATTGGTTGTAAATTTTTCAGGAGTGGGAATATCCCCTTTAGCAACAACAATATTTTCACTATCTTGAGTAATGCCTTGAATGATTTTTTTTGCAGAAACAGAAAAAGAGCATAGCGATATCAATAGCAAGATGACAATATGATCACCTTTCAATAGGGCGCTATTTGGCATGACGATCCCCTTGTTTAAATAAAAGTGCGACCACCAACCAAAACACAATAAAAGTAACAACACTTAAACCGATGGGTTGTGAGCGATAAGCAAAGAATGAAACTAAGAAATTACCAAAAATGCTTGAATCATCCAGAATATGGCTAAGATCCCATAGTGGATAAATCAAAAAGTCAGGTAATTCAATATCCATTTCAATAAGTAGATTAGCTATCTCTTCTACTGCTTTTAATAGCAAGGAAACGGCGAGGAAAAGCAGTAAAAATCCGGTAATAACAAAGAATTTACGCCAAGAAATCATTTTTGATGTTAGCAAAAATAACCATAGAGTTAGTCCAGCTATCAATAGGCCAATGAATACTTCAATCAAGAAAGGTAACGCGGTTTGTGCTGTGAGAGCCATAATATGGCTTGATAGGAAAACAACCACTTCGCTGCCTTCTCTCGCAATGGCAATGGCGATGATCAGTAAAATCCCCCAGACACTTTGTTGTTGCGTTTTTTGTGTCAATTCGTTTTCGATATTGGCTTTTAGTGATTTACCTTGTTTGTTCATCCAATAGACCATCTGAACAATTAATAGGCAGGCAATGATTTCCATCATAACCATAAACAGAGATTGCCAGATATCTTCTAAGGAGCTAAATACCCCATAAATGCTAAGAGCTAAAAGAATAGAGAGTAGTATTCCTACTATTACTCCTCCCCAGAGATATTTCATACCTTGTTTAGGGGTAGGAGAGCGTTTTATCCATGCATAAATGATCCCTACCACCAGCAGAGCTTCAAAACTTTCTCGCCAAACAACAAATAGAACTTGTCCCATATTTATTCAGCCTTTTCAGTCGCAACGATTTCACCTTGAGGGTGAGACAGATGAAAATCATCAAAGAAGGTGTAACGTCCAGGTTTTAGAGGCGCAATCACAACGACAGAACTCGCCCCAGGCGCTAATACTTTTTCTTTACGTAATTGAGTGCTTTCAAATTCAACGGGGCTACTACCAGTATTGCGAATTTTGATCCGTATAGGAGTTTTAGCAGGAACATTTAAAACTCGAGGGATCAGTTCCCCCTCTTTCATTTCTAATTCAACGGTGTATTTTTCTGCGGCTAAAGTAGAGCTTGCTATCATTAATAGCAGTAATAGCGTGTATTGATAGAGATGTTTAATCATTGAAATTTCACTTAACAAAACAGAGGAGATAGCCCTATACACAGGGCTATCAATAATTAAGCTAATTAGTAACTGCCTTTACGACCAGTACCGCTATAGTTAAAATCCCATGACACTTCAAAAGGCTCGAACCAAGCGGCTACCCCCGTCTCTTTGTCGATATGACGACCAAAAACGACATCTTTATTGTAAGAAGGCGGGTAAATTTTATAGGTAACGTTATATTGGCCGTTGCCATCTAATTTTAGGTTTTCACCATAATGAGGACCATCACTGGCGACCATGGCCATAAAAGTTCCCTGCTGTTTTTTCTCCGGTGCATCTAATTTAGTCACGGTATATTCAACAGTGAGATAAGGGATCCAATCACCTTCAGCAAAACCATTCGGATTATCTTCAACAGCATGAATATCTGCTTCTAAATGGATATCAGCTTTATCAGCAGGTAGGTGCTTCATTGCATGATGGCCTTCCTCTGTGTCCATCGTGATAGGTTGTAGATAGACACCTTGAATTTCCATGCCATTTTTAATGATTGGTTGACCTACGGGATACTCAAGAGCGAAGACAGAAGTGGGAATTAATGATAACAACGTGAGAGCACGCACATAACGAGAGTTCATGTTTAATCCTTATGTATTGAATGATAATTGTTATTATTCTTATTAAGATTAACATGATTTATAGCAAAAATAGCAGAAACTTATGTAAGAAAAATATCGTTTAATTTGAAGTGGGAAAGGATAAAAATAAGATTAACTAACTCTTTTTTAAAAGAAAAAATTTTGTTATTAAGAAATGACAGATAAATATACTCAATAAGTTTGCTTTTTAATACTAAGTAAAATCATAGTGTTAAAGAGAATAGATGGAAATCTTATTAACTATCTGACAAAGATAAGCAATCACTGATTTCCATATTAGATCATTAAATTTGACTCTGTGCGCTCCAAAATAGCTTAGATTGGGTGACAGCGCTGGAAGAAGCGATAGGATCTTCATTAAGCGGTGAAGGAAGAAAAGCGGTTGGTGTAACATTTAATTCTTTAGCAATAAGGAAAAGCATATCAACATCAATTTTACATAGCCCATTCTCATAGCGTGAAAATTGCTGTTGGCTAACGCCGACTCTTTCAGCCACTGCTTTAGCGGATAAACGCAAGTGTTGGCGCTGTTGGCGAATTTTATGTCCAATAATTTGAGAAATAGGATAAACTTTTGACATTGGTGACCTCTTTCCTCCTATCAACTACTGATAATATTTCATTAAATATCAATGTTTTTTAAGCTGAATTTTAACGAGCTCAAGCTCTCCTACTTGAATGAGTCAAATTCATACTTTTTGTTATCGGTTAGTTGAGTAAATTATTTATAGTCACAAAATTATTATTGATAATTAATTTTTTATCCTATGTTAAAAAAAATTACTTTGGCAGAATGAAAAACGGCATTTTTTTGATAGAGAGTGCTATATATTGTATAAACGCAATTTTTCTACTTATATAGACTCGCATTTATGATTGAGAAGGAGTAAATAAGAAAGGAGAATAACAAATGATAAACACCTCTTTGACTGATTACACTCAAAAATAGGCGTTATATATTATTTATAACAGACTATTTTTGAGTTTTTTTGTCAGGTCAAATCCGCAATCAGCTTTATGTCATCGAATCAACTCGATTATTTTTACTTTATCTAAATTGATAAATTTACATTCACATCAGATAGACGATAGCGTTAAGATGGTTACTTATAATACATGGTGATTATAAGTATTACAGAGTCATTACCTAATTATCGTCAAGGTCGAGATTATGAATGTAAAAGAGATCATTCGTCATGAACCATTTGGAACATTACTCGGTTATGCACCAGGTGGTGTTGCGATTTACTCTTCAGATTACAGCAGTATAGATAAAGAAGATTATGCCGCCAATGATTCATTCCGTAGTTATATTGGTAATGAGTATATGGGGCATAAGTGGCAATGTGTTGAATTTGCACGCCGTTTTCTCTATTTACATTACGGGGTTGTTTTTACTGATGTGGGAATGGCTTATGAGATCTTCTCGTTACGTTTCTTACGGAGAACGATTGATGACGATATTTTACCCTTGCAAGCTTTTGCAAATGGCAGCAAACAGCCACCGACGGTAGGAGCGTTGCTTATTTGGCAAGAAGGGGGAGAGTTTAAAGTCACCGGTCATGTGGCGGTTATTACCGAAGTATTAGAAGATAAAATCCGTATTGCAGAACAAAATGTGATCCACACTAGGTTACCGCGAGGTCAACAATGGACACGAGAGTTACCGCTTAAAGTGAGTGATAATGGCTATTTTATCGAAGATACCTTTGATAATACCACCTTGCTAGGTTGGATGATCCAAACAGAACCTAATGCCTACAGTTTACCTCAACCTAAAGTTGCCCCTGAATTGTTAGCTATTCATGAGGCCAAATTAGCCAATAAGGGGCAATTTGCTGGAAAATGGCTAGATGAAAGCGATCCGTTAGAAAAAGCCTATGTGCTAGCACAGCACGGTCATACGATTAATCAAGACAGCTATGAATATTTCACTATTTCAGAAAGTGCTGAGCATGAACTTATACGTGCTAGTAATGAAATGCATTTGATGTATTTGCATGCAACGGAAAAAGTGCTGAAAGACGATAATTTACTGCGTTTATTTGCGATCCCTGAAGTGTTATGGCCCCGTATCCGCCTATCATGGCAAAATAGACGTCATCAAATGATCACTGGACGGTTAGATTTTTGTATGGATGAGCGTGGTATCAAGGTGTATGAATATAACGCTGATTCTGCATCTTGCCATACTGAAGCCGGATTAATTATTGAAAAATGGGCTAAACAGGGCGGCATTAAAGCAGGTTATAACCCGGGTGAACGTCTATTAGATGCGTTATCAGATGCATGGAAACACAGTGATGCGAAGCCATTTGTACATATTCTTCAAGATGATGATAATGAAGAAGATTATCATGCTCGATTTATGCAACAAGCGCTGACTAAAGCCGGTTATAGCAGCAAAATTCTGCGTGGATTAAAAGAGCTGCATTGGAATAGTCGTGGTCAGTTAATTGATGGTGATAAACGTATTGTTGAATGTGTGTGGAAAACATGGGCTTGGGAAACCGCGTTAGATCAACTAAGAGAAGAGAGTGAACAACAGTCACTTATTCCTATTCGTATTGGTGATCCGGCGGGAGAAGTTCGTTTAGTTGATGTCCTTTTACGCCCTGAAATCACGGTTTTTGAACCTCTTTGGACTCTTATTCCAAGTAATAAAGCGATATTACCTATTTTGTGGCAACTTTTCCCAGATAACCCTTATCTACTTGATACTGAGTTCACTTTAACCCCACGTTTGTCACAGAGTGGTTATGCGGTTAAGCCTATTGCTGGGCGCTGTGGTAGTAATATTGGTTTAGTTGATCACCAAGAAAATGTATTAGGTGAAACCAGTGGTCAATTTGAACATCAAGAAAATATTTATCAAGAATTATGGTGTTTGCCAAAAGTGTCTAACCGATATATTCAGGTTTGTACCTTTACGGTAGATGGACATTATGGTGGTTGTTGCTTACGCTCTGATCCGACATTAGTGATAAAAAAAGACAGTGATATTGAGCCATTAATTGTCCTTGAAGATAAACACTTTTTAGCGGATTAATTTCATCATCATCATTTTAATGAGTAAGAGATCGGTTTAGATTAAATCGATCTCTTTGTTATTTTGTCAGATCACATCCCTTGTAAGATCTGTTTTTTCAGCCATTGAATAAAAAGCTGTACTTTAGCGTTACTCTTTTCATCGCGGGTAACCAGATAATAGCGTTGTGCACAAAAAAACTCACAATTATCAAAAGGGATTATTAATTCATTATTTGCGAGTTGTTTTTGAATTAAGCGTTTACGCCCCATTGCGACACCGGAATGATTAACGGCAGCAATAACAGCTAAATCAGAGCGATCAAAACAAATATTACTTTTATTTGGAAATAATCCTAATCCCATATATTCACTCCAAGCGCGCCATTCATCAAAATCAGAGTTATTACTCCAAGCTTGTCTATCATGTAACAAAGTACAATTAGCAAGGTGATGGATATTACCTACTAATTCATGGCGAGCAGCATATTCAGGGCTACAAACAGGAATAATTGATTCTGAGATTAAATCTTCACAATAGAGATTTTTCAGGTGTTTATCATCGAAATAGATAGCGAGATCGATACCATAACCACGAAAATTAATATCGTCATTGCCAGTAAGTAAGTTTAATTCAATAGAAGGATAGCGTTGAGTAAAATCAGAAATACGAGGTACAAGCCAACATTGCGCAATAGAAGGGCGAGAATACACCGTTAATACGCCAGATATTTCTTGATTATAGATATCTAAAATCTCTTGATTAATATCTTCAAGTGTTTTTTTCAATGCCCAATAAATACGTTCACCTTCTTCGGTTAATTCAATACGCCGATGAAAGCGATTAAATAGCTTTATCCCTAATTCTTTCTCTAGTGTATTAATACGATGGCTAATCGCGCTAGGCGTCAAGGACAATTCCTCTGCGGCTAAAGCGAATGATAAATGCCGTCCTGTTGCTTCAAAAGTGTGAAGTCGTGCTAATTGATAACTGGATAAGCGCTTATTTCTCAAAATCACGTTAGAAGATCCAAACATTTTTTATTCTCATTTAATTATTATTAGTAACGTAAGGTAATAATCAAGTTAATGTTAAGGTGAAAGATAGCCAAGATGAAATCTAAATGATAAATATTTGTGCATCTGATCACCTATTTGGCTTAATTGAATTCATCTTAGTATCTATTTTCATCATTTGTAAGTGTCGAATGATTAATATTCAATATGTTTAACAATAAATAAAAATTAGGGATTGATCTATGGAACCGACACTATGGGTACTAGGTACTCTGATTATAAGTATCTTGCTCATTGTTTTTACTATAATAAAACTTAAGTTTCATCCATTTTTAGCACTACTACTTGCCAGTTTTTTTGTCGGTATGGCAATGAAAATGAACCCATTAGAAATGGTCAGTGCAATTGAAAATGGGATTGGGGGAACGCTGGGATTTTTAGCCGCCATTATTGGTTTGGGTACTATTCTCGGTAAAATGATGGAAATATCGGGGGCGGCAGAGCGCATCGGTATCACCTTACAAAAATGCCGTTGGTTATCACCGGATGTTATTATGGTATTGGTGGGACTGATTTGTGGTATTACCCTGTTTGTTGAAGTAGGGGTAGTGCTACTTATTCCATTAGCATTCTCTATTGCTAAAAAAACAAACACCTCATTATTAAAACTCGCCATCCCTTTATGTACTGCATTAATGGCCGTGCATTGTATTGTTCCTCCACACCCTGCAGCGCTTTTTGTCACTAATGAGTTAGGGGCCGATATGGGAACGGTGATCGTTGCCGGTCTTGCTGTTGGATTATTAGCCTCATTAGTGGGCGGGCCTCTTTTCTTAAAAGTATTGGGTGAGCGCTTACCTTTTAAAACCGTACCAGAAGCATTTTCTGATATGGAAATTCGTCAAGAAAAAGATTTACCTTCACTTGGGGCGACATTATTTACGGTTTTATTACCTATTGTTCTGATGCTGATTAAGACCGCCGCAGAGCTTAATATGGAAAAAGGCACTTCGGTTTATATTGCATTACAATTTATTGGTAACCCGATTACGGCAATGTTTATTGCTGCTTTTGTTGCTTACTATATTTTAGGTATTCGCCGTAATATGGGCATGAGTACCCTATTGAAAAAAACAGAAGATAGTTTTAGCTCTATTGCCAATATTTTGTTAATTATTGGTGCTGGGGGCGCATTTAACGGCATTTTAAAAGGGAGTGGTTTAAGCGATTCATTGGCGGTGATCCTCTCTAATTTGGATATGCATCCTATTTTATTAGCTTGGCTAGTAGCGATTATTCTGCATGCAGCAGTAGGATCAGCAACGGTTGCTATGATGGGTGCGACCGCTATCGTTGCACCATTAATGCCAATGTATCCAGATATTAGCCCTGAAATTATTACATTGGCAATTGGCTCTGGGGCTATTGGCTGTACGATTGTCACAGACTCCCTATTTTGGTTAGTAAAACAGTATTGTAATGCCACATTAAGCGAAACTTTCCGTTTTTATAGTATCGCGACCTTTATTGCTTCATTTGTGGCATTAGGGGGCACTTTTATGCTTTCTTTTGTCATATAAAAGAGAATGACGATGACCACGATAGATATAAATAAATTAAAAAATGATTATCCACTAGTACGTGATTTAGTGGATTTAAAAGAGGTGGTTTGGTTTAACCCCAATGTTACCTCAACTGACCAGGGACTTCCTTATGTAGGTTTAACGCAAAATGATGTGATGGATGCACAGGCAAGATTACAACGTTTTGCACCTTATTTAATGAAAGCCTTTCCAGAAACCGCATCAACTGAGGGGATCATCGAATCAGCCGTTGTGGATATCCCTCAAATGAAAGGGGCACTAGAAAAGCGCTATAACACCCTTATTGAGGGACAATTGCGTTTGAAAAAGGATAGCCACTTACCTATTTCTGGTTCAATTAAAGCGCGCGGGGGGATTTATGAAGTACTCACTCACGCTGAAAAATTAGCCATAGAGGCCGGGCTTCTGACCACAGAGGATAATTATGAAAAATTATTTTCTGATGAATTCCGCAAATTTTTTAGCCAATACAGTATTGCCGTCGGCTCCACGGGTAACTTAGGAATGTCGATTGGCATTATGAGTGCAAAACTGGGCTTTAGCGTTAGTGTTCATATGTCTGCGGATGCTCGTCAATGGAAAAAAGACAAGCTACGCGCTCATGGTGTTAATGTTGTGGAATATGAGCAAGATTACAGTATTGCGGTAGAACAAGGACGTAAAGAGGCAGAAAAAAATCCTCGTTGTTTCTTTATTGATGATGAAAATTCAAAAACATTATTTTTGGGTTATGCCGTTGCTGGATTGCGTTTAAAACATCAATTTGAAACGCTTAATATTCCGGTCGATAGTGAACATCCTCTGTTTGTCTATCTGCCATGTGGTGTAGGTGGAGGGCCTGGTGGTGTCGCTTTTGGGTTAAAACTGGCATTTGGTGATGCAGTACATTGTCTATTTGCTGAGCCAACTCATTCTCCTTGTATGTTACTTGGGGTCTATACCCAGTTACATGATGGTATTTCTGTTCAAGAAGTGGGTATCGACAATATTACTGCTGCTGATGGTTTGGCGGTAGGTAGAGCCTCTGGCTTTGTTGGACGGGCAATGGAGCGTTTGATTGATGGCTATTACACCATTGATGATCAAGAGTTATATAACTTATTGAGCTTGTTAAACAAAGAAGAAGGGATCCAGTTAGAGCCTTCCGCTTTAGCAGGAATGACAGGGGCTATTCATGTTTCTCAAGCTAAAGATTATCTACAAGGTTTATCACTTGATAGTCAAAAAATGCACAATGCGACGCATTTAGTATGGGCGACGGGAGGCAGTATGGTGCCAACTGATGAAATGCAAAAATATCTTGCGCAAGGGGAATAGCAACCATATAACAACAAAACAAATAATAACCTTATAAAACAAAGGATAAGATTATAAGCTTATCTGTAATATCACTTCTGTATTTACACCAGGATGTCACATCAGGGGAAGATGCTGTAGTTTATAACGATAAAAAAAGAGGCACCCATTGGGTGCCTCACTCACTAAAATAAAAGCCATTATTCTAAGATAAACATCCCATAAGGATGGATTTGTAGATAATAGCTATCACCTTCATTAGGTTGAAGTTGGGTTGCATTCACTTGTAATAACAATGTTTGATTTTGCCATGCAACAGTCACCTCATATTGTGGTCCCATATAGGCGACATGGATTATTGTACATTGCTGACAAGCTTCACCTTGTTGAGATAAGGTAATAGCTTCAGGTCTGACACCCACTCTAATTTCGGTTTTGTTGCTGTTAAAGTTCTCGGGGCGAGGTAAGCGATAATTAAAAATATCAACATAATCAGCCCCTAGAGTAGCAGGGAAGAGATTGGCATCTCCCATAAAACTTGCCATAAACTCAGAGGCCGGTTGGCGATATAAAGTTTGTGGTGAACCTAATTGCATTATTTTGCCTTTATTCATCACTAACACCATATCGGAAACAGCAAAAGCTTCACTTTGGTCATGGGTAACATACAGGGAGGTGATATTAAACTGTTGTTGTAATTCACGAATTTTCTCCCTCATGCTACGGCGCAAGTTAGCATCCAGATTACTTAATGGCTCATCAAATAACAGCACTTTGGGTTTTAAGATCAAAGCACGAGCTAATGCCACTCGTTGTTGCTGACCGCCTGAAATCTGATCGACAAAACGATCTTCAAATCCTGCTAAATCTACCAACGCTAGAGCCTCTGCCACTCGCTGTTTGATCTCTGCCTTTGGGCGACCTAACATTTTTAAGCCATAACCAATGTTGTCACCTAAAGACATATGAGGGAACAGGGCGTAAGACTGAAACACCATACAAATATCACGTTGTTGGATTGAGCGATCAGTAACATCTTCACCATCAATAAAAATTTTACCTTCTGTCGGTTTTTCTAATCCAGCTACTAAGCGTAGTACTGTCGTTTTACCGCAACCTGATGGCCCCAATAACGAAACCATTTTTCCTTGAGGAATAGATAAACTGAGAGTGTCAATTACCGTGTTTGTACCAAAACGCTTAACAATATTTTTCAGTTCAACGAAATGTGATTGTGTCATGATTTATACTCCGTATTACTGTGCATTTTTGGCTTTAGAGCGTGAAACACGGGCTTCGCCAATCAAATAGTCAAATAAGAAAATAATAGCCAACATCACGATGATTAAAATCGAGCCATAGGCAATTGCGACGCCGTATTCACCATCCTCAACACGATTTAAAATATAAGCGGTAGCAACGCGAGTTTCAGGAGTCACTAAGAATACAATCGCACTGACGGTGGTTATCGCGCGGACAAAACTATAAATTAAAGCGGATAAAATAGCGGGGCGTAATAAAGGCAATAGCACATACAAAATAGTTCGCATGGAATTTGCTCTTAAACTTAATGACGCCTCATCCAACGATTTATCGATTTGTCCCAATCCTGCAATACCCGCTCGTATTCCCACGGGAACGTTACGCATGGTCATTGAGATAATCACAATGGCTGCCGTTCCTGTTAAATAAAACGGTGAATCATTAAATGCCAAGATATAAGAGACCCCCGCAACAGTACCGGGAACGGCAAAACAGAGCATGGTCGTAAATTCGATACTCTTTTTACCTTTAAAATCTTGGCGCACGACAATATAGGCGATCAAAAGCCCTAAAATAGCGGTAATAGGTGCTGCGATACCCGCATAAAGTAAGGTATCAAGTAATGATGGCCATGCGCCATCGCTCATCCCTTGACCAAATAATTTAATAAAGTTATCAAAGGTTAAGGTGTAATCCACACCCCAGTTAACCGTAAAACTGCCGTAGAAAATGCTGCCATAGAGTAAGATATTAAAGATAACCCAAATACCCAGCACACTAGTGACAAAGGTTACTAAGGAGGTGGGTAATGGTTGAACATCACCACGATAGGATTTACCTGACACCGTGACATATGAGCGTTTGCCAATCCACATATATTGAATGCAGAACACTAATAATGAGAATACCAACAGTGAAGCACCTAACGTACTTGCTGCTTGGTAATCAAGTTGAGAGCCGGTGATATAGAAATAAATTTGAGTGGCAATCACGTCAAAGTTGCCACCTAGCACCAATGGGTTACTAAAATCAGCCAGTGATTGCACTATAACGATCAAAAAGGCATTGGCTAATGCTGGTTTTAGTAACGGCATAAAAACATGAAAGAATGTTTGGTAGCGATTAGCTCTAAGGGTATAAGAAGCCTCTTCTAATGACGGATGGATTGTTTTAATTGCACCATCTAAGATCATAAAAGACATAGGGGTAAAGGCAAGTACTTGTGCAAGCCAAATTCCCGTAAAGCCATATAACCAGTTGGTATTTTCTAAACCTGCATAAGTTGCCAAAAATTCAGTGATATAACCCGAACGTCCCATCATCAAGGTCACACCTAAACCCACAACAAAAGGGGGAGTGACAATAGGTAAAATAGAAAATACTCGACCAATAATCGCTGATCTTACTGCAATACGTGATGTATAAATGGCGAGGATCAAACCAAAAAAAGTACAGCCAATACCAACTGCGATAGACAGTAAGATTGAATTGATCATCACCTGAACAATATGGGTTTGGCTGAGAATGGCAATAAATTCAAAGGGGGCAAAATTGCCAGCACTATCTTGAAACATCGGAATAAAGATAGCGATACTTGGAAAGATAATAAAAACACAGATTAAGGCGACAACTGTGATTAATGAGCCAATCACAAAGCTATCACCCCCTAACCACTCTAAGCGTGTTAAAGCATGCTTGGCTATCATTCCTAATGAAATAAATAGCACGATAACCGAATAACCCAGACCACGACCTTCCATCGTTGCGGTAACAATAGTGATAAAGGCGCAGAAAAAGGCAAAACTTGCATCAAAATAGTGACGAATACGATTTTCTCGCCCTACAGGATGTAAAGGACGAATTAATAGTATGCTGGGAAGTAAAAACCAGAGCAGACTGATATTTAAGTTACTCCAGCCATAAGAGGTAAGTAATTCATCTGCGGTAGAATCAAATAGACCATAATCAAGGCTCCATGAAGGCATTAATATAAATGCCATCCATGCAATCAGGACCCATAAAAATATGGGATCCCACCTCTTTTTTTCAGACAAAGCGAGTGTGTGAGACATAAATCCCCCGACAGTAAAGCTCATTATTATTATGTAAAAAAAAGAGCGAGAGCATCTCTCGCCCTATTGATAGGCTATTTACCCATTTTTACTTCGGTAACCCATTTATTTATCAGCTCTTTACGAACATCACTATCGCCATATTTATCCATGTCGTAGTTAATCAGTTTTAAGTCTGATAATTTCAAAGCCATCGGGGAAGACTCAGCCGTGGTATTGGTGAGAATTTGGTAAGATTTACCCTCTTTCCAACTAATTTCTTGTGCTTCTTTAGAGAGTGTCCAATCTACAAATAACTTAGCGTTATCCATATTACGGGCATTTTTGATGATACTGACACCGCCAATTTCGTAACCTGTGCCCTCACAAGGTGAGATAAGCTCTAGTGGTGCCCCGTTTTCAACTTCGAGTGAATAGTCGTGTAAGAAGCCGATACCAATCGCGGCCTCACCACGGGCGGCGTTACGCGCTGGTGCAATACCTGATTTAGTATATTGAGAAATATTGGTATTTAGTTTTTTCAGATAATCAAAGGCTTGCTCTGTTCCCCACAATTGATCGAAAGTTGCTAATGCAGTGTATGCAGTGCCCGAACTTTGTGGATCAGCGATTTGAATTTCACCTTTGTATTCAGGTTTGACTAAATCTTTCCAACAGGTCGGAATAGGTAGACCTTTCTCTTTTAAACGATCTTTATTGACACCAAAACCTAGAATACCGACATAAACCGCAGAAGAGTAGTTTCCTTTGCGTTTAGCCGGATCACGAAATTGTGGCATGATCTGATCAAGATTGGGGGATACATAAGGCTCTAGCAGATCCATTTCACCCGCTTGTGAGTGAGGATCCATTGTTCCGCCATACCAAACATCAGCTTGTGGATTGCGTTTTTCTGCTTCTATTTTCGCTAATGTACTGCCGGAGCCATTACGAACAAAAGTGGTTTTAACATCATATTTTTCAGCAAAAGCTTTAGTTTCAGCTTCACACATCGCATTTGTGGCACTGCAATAAACCACTAAGCGACCCGCGGCACTGGTGGATAAACTTACCGTAGAAAGAGCTAAGCTGGCGGCAACAAGTGTAGAGAGAGTTTTCAGTTTCATGTTCAGAACCTTTTAAATGTGTCGTCATCGGAAAATGAAAGTGGGCCAACTAAATGCTCACGTTTACTGACATCAGCGATCAGCAATGGCATTAGTAGTAGTCCCATTAAGGCCGCAGCACTGGTTAATAATACAAACATCCCAGTCCAACCATAATGCGCCATGACCTGACTTAATGGCCAACCTGCTATTGCAGCCCCTAAATAGGCATACAATCCCAAGTAGCCTGTTACCGTACCTGCTGCGTTTTTATGACAATATTCTGTGGCAGCAAGTCCGATTAACATCTGTGGTCCAAACACAAAAAAACCGATACTGAAAAAACAGGCTGCAAGCAATGCATAATGATGAATTGGCATTAGCCAAAGTGCTGTTACTGCGATAAAAAGCCCGAGTGAAAACAGCAATATCATTGGTGCTCGTTGACCACGGAATAATAAATCCGAGCCCCAGCCTGAACATAACGCGCCTAACAATCCACCCATCTCAAAAAGAGAAAGAATGGCATTAGCACTTAACAAGTTAGCGCCATGGGTTTCTGATAACCAAATATTTCCCCAATCATTTATCGCCATACGGATGAGATAAATTAAAATATAAGAAAAACCTAGTAACCAGATCATTCGGTTAAATAAGATGCTTTCTTTCAAAATGGTTAACATAGGGGTCGGAGGCGATACTTGCTCTTGACGTAATTCAAAAATATCGCGCCGCCATACACCTACTGTGGGTAACCCTTCTTCTGCTGGTGTTCCTTTTAGTTGCATACAAAGCCATAAACCCATAACAATACCTATTAGGCCGGGAATAACTAAGGCTATTTGCCAACTAAAATGGGTTGCCAACCAAGCGGTTAAAAGGGGAATACTCATCCCGCCAAGATTGATGGAGATATTCCATAATCCCCACCAGAAACCGCGTTCATTACGTGAATACCAATGGGTGAGTAACCTTGCACAAGGGGGCCAACCCCATCCTTGAAAGAAACCATTAAGTGCCCAGACTAAAAGCAAGGCAGGAAAGGATAAACAGTAGGCAAAAATAATATTCATCACCCCTGTCATTACCAGACCTGCGCCCATAAACCAACGGTAGCCGTATTGGTCATGGAAAATACCAGAGAGAAATTTTGATAGACCATAAGTGAGATAAAACAGGCTGGCTATCCAGCCAATATCACTTTTATCTAGATGCAGTTCCGTTTGCATAACGGGCATCACAAAATTGACGCTTTTACGAGTCAGGTAAAACGTGGCATAGCCAATGATCATCGACAACATTAAATTTTTACGCCAAAAATCATAGGTCTTATTTATTGATGCCGAATTTTTACCTAACATAACATCCTCTCTGATATTGCCAATGTAAGAAAAATGCAGTTAAAAAGAATGAGAGAAGGTTGTAGATGACTAAGACTAATTCCTAGTTTTCACGCTTTTCTATTGAATTTGTGGGTAAGTTAACAATTATTTTAGTACCAAGCTGACTAATTACTTCCCATTCTCCCCCCAATGCGCAGATCCGCTCTTCAATACCTCGTAGCCCAAAACCGTTATTAGGTTGTGTAGGCAAAATGCCAATACCATTATCATGAACAACCAGTCGTAATTGTGCTTGATGTTGAGTAAGCGAAATGTGGATCTCACTGGCGTTAGCGTGTTTGCTGATATTATTGAGTAGTTCTTGCACTAGTCGGTAGAGTGTAAAAATAATGGTGTCGCTTTCAGGCTCTGTTTCAAGAGCATAATGAAAATGACAGTGAATACCATTTTCATGAAATGAGAACTCATCAATTAAATGGTGTAGTGCCTTCTCTAATGACATCTCTTCTAAAATAGGCGGCCTTAGTTGGCGTAGCAGTTGTCGGGTAGATTGATGTATTTGTTGGGCTAATCGCTCAATTTGCTCGCCTGACTGACGTGTTTTATCGTTATCTGCACTTCTTTTTACTAACATTGACTGAATTTGAATAGCTGTAATATTTTGTCCAATTTCATCATGTAATTCACGAGCAATGGCTTTTTTAACATCTTCTTCGGTATGTACTAGTTGTTCCATCAACGCTCGGCGTGCTTGTAACTCTTGCTCTAAACGTAGCTGATAATGACGTAAATTATTGGCAAGTTGTTGCTGGCGACTAATAGCAATACCTAAACCAATACCAATTAAGGCTTGGGTTGTTAAAAACATCTCTAATTCATGCAAATCGGCAAAAGCACCATTTACTTGTCTAGCAAAGGTAATCATTAAACTACCTAACAACGCGGATAATACCCCCCCTTGCCAACCATAACGATAAGCCATAAAAACATTAGGAATAAAAACCAGAATAACTAATAAGCGTTCAATTTCTGGGGTAAGAAAGAATTGTGCACTTAATCCAATAAGACAAAAGAGGAATACCCACATTAATAAGGAGGTACGCAATGGTGGCTCTGGGGTGATTTCGGCGATTAATACTCGACTTTGTAATTCGCGTAAATATTCATAAAGTAGAAAAACAAAGGGAGCCAATAAAATACCACCTGTTATTGAGGTCAAAAATATTGCGCTGGTGGACGTCGTGAGAAAAAAACTGAGTAGAAAGGCTTGTAATAGGCTATTAAATCCGACCGCTGCGATAAGTAAGGTTAACCGTTGCCAATAAAGTGGGTAACGCCACCAGATCCGTTGTACTTCTAGTGCGACCAATAAGCTGATTAAAGGTGAGAGATAAAGAGTTACATGGGTAATTAATTGCTGTTGAGTTAGCCAGTAATAAAGCCCCCATTCGGCCAATAACATCGGCAACCAAAAACGTCGCCAAAGTAAAATAAATAATGCTAGCCGTAAGCCTTGAGGTAAAAAAAGAGCGGCTTGTTGACCATTATGACTAAGATAAAAACTGATCACCCAAAGTGACAACCAGAGTAAAGAGTAGGTTAACAATAAAAAGAGAGATTGAAGAAAAAAACGTGCGCCTCTTTGCATGTTAGAGTGTTCCGGTGATTAACTGGTTGTTTAATGCAAAATGGACTAAATCAATGGTTGTTTCACAGTTCAATTTACCCAGTATATTGGCTCGATGAACATGCACCGTTTTATGACTGAGATTCAGTTGTACGGCGATAGCTTTAACATTAATACCTTGTACTAGCAGATTAAAAATCTCTCTTTCGCGAGGGGTTAAACTATGTAAAGCATCTTCTTTTTCTGGTGTCTGTCGAAGTGCTTTCATGGCATCAGCACAGAGATAACAGCCCCCTTGATACACAGCACGTACTGCTTGAACGAGCTCTTGTGGACCACAGCGCTTAGTTAAATAGCCATGGGCACCGGAATCTAAAGCGCTTTGTACAAATGCGGGGGTATCATAAATACTTAAAATAATTGTCCGAAAATCAGGGCGTTTTTGTTTTAATCGACTTTGTAATTGTAGGCCACTCTCTCCAGGCATAGAGAGATCCATCACCGCCACATCAATATTATCATTTAATAAATAGGGCCAAGCTTCTTGGCCATTTGCGTATTCACCGACAATATTAATATCCGGCTCTAGCATTAGCAGTTGTGCAAACCCTGAACGCACAACAATGTGATCATCGATGAGAGCAACGTTTATCATATTTTTATTAGGCTAAGCATTGTTAGGGTAATATTTATCTGTTTTATAACAAGCTACAGGAAGTTATGCGAGAAAAAAGGGAGCAAAAACACGCTTTTGCGCTTTGTCTCTCGCTTTTAGCGTATTGAATCGAGACAATTAGCAGGGCAGAATTATCCCCTCACAAACAGGGAACCTCCATTTGTAAGGGGAATTGGCAGATTAAGCGACTTGAACGGGAACGGCTTTAGCAATGCGTTTCATTTCATTGTCACCTTCAAAATAGGCAATGTTGGGCTTATGGCTACGCGCATCGCTATCTGGAATTTGAACATAAGAGCAAATAATTAAGCGATCACCTACAGCAGCACGGCGAGCAGCTGCGCCATTGACAGAAATAATACCAGACCCTCTTTCTGCGCAAATGGCATAAGTAGAGAAACGTTCACCATTGTCAACGTTATAAATATCAATGGCTTCATTTTCAAGAATACCAGCGGCATCCATAAAATCCTGATCAATCGCGCAAGAGCCTTCATAGTGAAGATCAGCTTGGGTGACTTTTACGCGATGAAGTTTGCCTTGTAACATGGTGCGTAGCATTGTTGTGTTTCCTATTTTTAATAATTCATTAGACTAAGCTAACTTGTTGGCTATCGATTAAACGAGTGTTACCTAACCAAGCTGCCATTAAAATAACGGCACATCGGCTCTCTTCGCTAAGTGGTGCTAGTGTTTGTGCATCACAAATAAAACATTCATCAGCACGAAAGCCTTGTTGTTCAAGGGTTGCTTTGGCAGTTTGTAATAGTTGGTTAACATCAAGGTTTCCCGATTTTAATTGCTCGGCTATCTGTTGCATAGCTTGATAAAGCACAGGGGCTTGTTGTTTTTCATTATCTGATAACAAACGATTTCGAGAGCTAAATGCCAATCCTGTTTTATCACGCACAATAGGGACTGGAATAATACTGATATCAAAACATAAATCACTGACCATTTTTTTTATGATCTGCAGTTGTTGATAATCTTTTTCACCAAATAGCGCGACATCAGGCTGTACAAGGTTGAATAGTTTACTTACAACGGTTGTTACACCGCGGAAATGTCCTGGGCGACTAGCGCCTTCTAACACAGAAGAAAGTACTGGAACCTCAACAATCGTTTGGTTTTCCATCCCATTTGGGTACATCTCTTTCGCTGATGGGGCAAAGACAATATCAACATGTTTATCGCGTAGTAACTCGCAATCTTCTTGTAGGGTTCGTGGATAGTTTGCTAAATCGGCTTCTCTATCGAATTGCATTGGATTAACAAAAATAGAGGCGATAACCACATCAGCATGAATACGCGCTTCTTCTATCAGTTTTAGGTGACCTTGATGCAGGTTGCCCATGGTCGGAACCAATGCAATGCGTTTACCTTCTTGTTTTAGTCGCTTAATTTCGCGGCGTAAGATAAGCGTTGTTTCAATAATTAGCATAGCGTGACTCCTTTAAACTATTTTAATGAATTTAAATGATAAATCAGTTAAATGAGTGTTGTTCTTGAGGGAACAGTTTTTGTTCAACTTGTTGAACATACAGTCTGACAGCCTCGGGTAAGGAGCCAGCTTCTTGTAAGAAATTTTTAGAAAATTTAGGGGCATTAGGTGTTAGACCTAATAAATCATGCATCACAAGAATTTGTCCATCAGTGACATTGCCGGCACCAATGCCGATAACGGGAATATTGAGTGATCCGGTAATAGTTTTTGCCACGGAAACGGGGACGCATTCTAATACAGCCAGTTGTGCTCCTGCGGTTTCAAGCGCCATAGCATCTTGCTTAAGTTGCTCTGCAGCAGCTTCTTCTCGACCTTGTACTTTATAGCCACCAAACACATTAACAGATTGAGGGGTTAAGCCTAGGTGAATACAAACAGGCACTGCGCGTTCAGTGAGCATTTTGACTGTAGGAATAAGCCAGCTTCCTCCTTCAATTTTGACCATATTCGCTCCCGCTTGCATTAAAATAGCTGCGTTAAGACAGGCTTGCTCTGGAGTGGAATAAGACATAAAAGGCATATCAGCAATTAAGAAAGCGTTAGGGGCGCCAGCTCTTACACAACGGGTATGATAGGCAATTTGCTCAACGGTGACAGGTAATGTGCTGTCATGACCTTGTAGTGTCATACCGAGTGAATCACCAATTAACATGGCAGGAATACCTTCATTGGCAAATAGACGAGCAAAGCTAGCATCATAAGCCGTGATAGTGGCAAACTTTTTCTTTTCTTGTTTATAGCGATTGAGCGTAGATAGCGTAACCGGCTTCATGATAATAAACTCCATGGCGTGTTGCGTGTAAATTGAGTTATTTATGTCAGTTAATTATTTGTTTATTAAAGAGAATATGACATAAATAAAAAACATTAACTGCTGATTGTAGCATCTACGTACTAAAAACGAAGAAAAAGTCGTGAATTGAATAATAAAAAATAGAAATAAAAAATATTTTGATATTTATCCAAGAATTAGAAATGGTGATATAACAGGCGGGAGGGAAGGGCGTATTTTATCACTTATGGGGAGGGATAACGCGATAAAGGAACAGTACAAGAGAGTTGTGAACGGGGTTGATACTGTCAGTCAACAGCATCAACCATTAACATCAAACACGCTTATTATGTGGTATCACCACTTTTCCATACCATTTTTAGGTACGAGCGCTAATCTGTCTGCTAATCGTTCTCCGTCATCAGGGAAGCAAAGCTCAGGTGCTAGATCCGCCAATGGATAAAGCATAAATTCACGCACCTTAAGTCCATAATGAGGCACAGTTAAACGTTCGGTCTGTATAACTTGATCACCAAATAACATGATATCTAAATCAAGGGTACGAGGTCCCCAACGATTACCTGCTTTTCTTTCACGACCATGGTCAAGTTCAATTGCTTGTGTATGGTCGAGCAACTCTTCTGGGGCTAAAGTAGTATCAACGGCGACAGCCATATTGAGATAATCGGGTTGATCTTGAGGTCCCATAGGGCGTGTGCGATACCAAGGTGATTGGGCAATCAGTGTAGTATTAGGGATTTCACTAATCGCTTTTATCGCCGATTTTACTTGCTGTTCTGGTGAGTTTAAATTACTGCCCAGAATAATATACACACGCTGTTGTTGCTTACTCATGTTTGTTCTCTTGTCTTGGTGCATTATTTTTTGCATTAGGGTGACGAGGACGTTTACGAGGACGTGTTCTTTTGCGTACCGGGCCTGGACCTAATTCAGAGACCATAGAGCGTTGTTGTGTATTGTTTGAAACCTGAAAATCAGCCCACCAAGCGGCTAATGTTTCCAGATCAGGATTTCTTTGTACATTAGCGCGTAATTCCAGTAGATCAAATGCTGCACGGAATTTAGGATGCTCAAGCAGTTTATTGGCTCGGCGCCCTTGACGCTTAGGTAAACGCTGCTGTAATTGCCAAATATCACGCATCGTGGTGGTGATACGTTTAGGGATCGCAATAGTACGACATTGCTCATCTAAAATATCATTCATCGCCATTGAGAAAGCATCGTAATAAGACAGTCCACTTTCTTGAGCCAGTTTTTCGGCATGCTCCACTAAGGGATACCATAGCATTGCTGCAAATAAGAATGCCGGATTTACGCGCATTTCTTTACTAATACGATAGTCGGTATTCTTTAGCACCTGTTCGATCATTCTTTCCATTGGGGTATCTTGCTGCTCAGTGATCCTTGAGGCAACTAATGGAAAAAGAGGCTCTAAAAGTTGGAAATGGCGCATTAACCGATAGGTTTTATAACCATGTCCTGTTTGTAATAATTTCAGCGATTCTTCAAATAGGCGTGCTGAAGGAATATTACGTAATAGTGGTGCTAATTGGCTAATTGGCTCTGCAGTTTCCGGTGCGATACGCATATCCAGTTTACTGGCAAAGCGGATAGCTCTTAGCATCCGAACTGGATCTTCACGATAGCGAGTTTCAGGAGAGCCAATTAAACGAATAGTACCTGATTTAAGATCAGCCAAGCCCCCCACATAATCACGTACAGCAAAATCATCGACGCCGTAATAGAGACTATTTAAGGTAAAATCCCGACGAATGGCATCTTCTTCAATCGATCCGAAGATATTGTCGCGCAGCAACATACCGCTTTGTGCTTGTTGTGACTGATTGCGATCGGATGTTTCATGATCTTCATGAGAGCCACGGAAAGTAGCGACTTCAATCACTTCGGGGCCAAACATAATATGCGCTAGACGAAAGCGTCGACCTACTAAGCGGCTATTACGAAATAATCGACGGACTTCTTCTGGCGTTGCATTGGTAGCAATATCAAAGTCTTTTGGTTTTTTCCCTAATAATAGATCGCGTACACCACCACCCACTAAATAAGCCTGAAAGCCTGAATTATTCAGACGATAAAGAACTTTTAGTGCGTTATCACTGATGTCTTTACGCGAAATCGGGTGTTGATCTCTTGGGATCACAGTCATTGGCAAATCACTCCCGTTCGCCTTTTCGTTATTACTTTTGTTCTTACGGGGACGGTCTGCGGATAGGGCAGGACGCCGACGCACAGTCGTTTGTGTTTCTTTTTTAGGTCGGTCAGATGCAGTGACAGGCCTTTCACTCGCTACCGATTCTGTATCTGACGATGTTGTTTGTCGTCCTAGCAAATTACGGCAGAAATGCGCTACTCGGTTAAAAATATGACACCTCGAATAATTAAATCTAATAATTAAAAAATTAAGCGGCTAATCATAGCCTACTGAACATTTTTTGAGAATGCTTTGTGTGGGTTATTGTGCATCTTCATCATAATGTTAACGAATAATCTTGCCTGACAGCAACGGTTGACGAGGTAAGAAAATGTGCTCCATCAATATTGTTCCTTGCTTATGGCCATCAGCTATAGTGATAGAATTATACGCAAATAACTTCTCTTTTATGTGAATAAACATCGTCATCACAGTGCGAATAGTCTGAGTTATTGTATCAAGAAGTATTAATTGGAGGATGATATTATTGATGTGAAAGCGCCAACGCTCATAATTTTTGTCAGCTTGAAGATAACGAGCCAATGCTGTAACCAAACCACCAAAACAAAGTTGGTTTATTAATAATGGCACTAAATGCCTAATACACACTGTCATCTTGGGTATTAACGTTTAGATTAAAGCCCCAGCACCTAAGTACTGAGGCTATACTCATTAATTAGCCAGCCATCTGTTTTTCACGGATTTCAGCTAATGTTTTACAGTCGATACAGAGATCGGCTGTTGGACGAGCTTCTAAACGGCGGATGCCGATTTCAACACCGCAAGACTCACAAAAGCCGAAGTCATCATCTTCAACTTTCTTCAGTGTTTTCTCAATTTTCTTAATGAGTTTACGTTCACGATCACGGTTACGCAGCTCAAGACTGAATTCTTCTTCTTGTGCAGCACGGTCAACAGGATCTGGGAAGTTGGCCGCCTCATCTTGCATATGAGTGACGGTACGGTTGACTTCATCCCTGAGCTGATTGCGCCAAGATTCAAGTATTAGCTTAAAATGCGCTAATTGGGCTTCGTTCATGTACTCTTCGCCCGGTTTTTCCTGATATGGCTCAACGCCAGCAATAGCGAGAATGCTCATGGACGATGTTTTACGCTTTTGCCCTTCTTGCATAATGCTTCTCCTACATACGCATTTTCTGAATAATCCCCCACCTTAAATAGGAAGGGAAAAAAATAGGGCGCTATAAATAGCAGATGCCCGCGCGGATAGCAATTATTCCTTTAATAAGTTTTCTCATGATGTGAAGGCACGCAAGTAAAAAGGCCATTTTAGTTAAAAAATACTTAACCAACACCATGAAAATGTATTAACCTTTTGAAATAAAAGGTAATTGCTTTCCAATTGTTAAATCGTACTCACTAATATTGATGCGATAACATAAAATTTCAACCCCAGCATCACATGCTTGTTTTAGCAATAAGTCATACTTAGGGTCAATCTCTTTAGCAACAGACACTTGTGTAATGCCAGTATGGGGGACAGCGTAAAATAAGATAGCCCTTAAGCCCGATTTTGCGATAGCGGTCAACTCTCGAAGGTGCTTTTGACCTCGCTCTGTTTTAGCGTCAGGAAAATAGCCCATTCCAGCATCTAATAAAGTGACCGATTTCACTTCAATATAGCAGTCAACTTTATGATTTGACTTAAGTAAAATATCAATACGGCTATTCTCACTACCATACTTCACTTCGCGTCTTATCTCATCATAGTCAGATAATTCTGGAATATCGCCAGCTTCTATCGCATCGGCAATGATCGTATTAGCTCTTAAGGTATTAATACAGATCCAATCACCTGATTGAGTTTGGGTTAATTCCCAACTATGAGGATATTTTCTTTTGACATTCGATGACGTGGAATACCAAACCGTATCACCTGGAGTTGCGCATCCCGTCATCGCACCCGTATTAGCACAATGGAGCGTGAATTCTTCACCATTTGCCGTCACTACGTCTGCTAAAAAACGTTTGTATCGTTTTAATAAAGTGGCAGATTGTAGTGGTTGTTCAAATTTCATAATCACCCCGGTGAAAATACGTCCTTTAATAAAGGGCTAATGCTACAATGAGCCACAGAGAAAGTTAATCAGTTATGGAGCTTGTGTGCATCTATTGCCAATTTTTGAGGTAGCAGGATCTGTTGTTACTGCATTAAAACAATGTCCCCAAGTCTTACTTCACGCCCCCACAGGGGCGGGAAAATCAACCGCACTGCCACTGTATTTGCTTCAACAAAATATATTTGATGGCAAAATTATTTTATTAGAGCCAAGGCGTATTGCGGCAAAAAGCATCGCTTATCGTTTAGCAAGTCAACTCAATGAAGAGGTGGGTAAAACGGTGGGGTATCGCATGCGTGCTGAAAGTAAAGTGAGTCAGCAGACGCGCCTTGAAGTGATCACCGAAGGGGTGTTGACACGTATGTTACAGCAAGATCCTGAACTGACAGGTGTAAGTTTAGTGATACTTGATGAATTTCATGAGCGGAGTTTGCAAGCAGATTTAGCGTTAGCACTGCTATTAGATGTGCAATCAGGATTACGTGATGATTTACGCCTTTTAGTGATGTCTGCAACATTAGATAATCAAAAATTAACTTCACTATTGCCGAATGCGTCGATGATTAGCTCTGAAGGGCGTAGTTATCCTGTTTCACGGCATTATTATCCTATTCAATCACACCTGCCTTTTGAACAAGAAGTTGCCACGATGGCGCGACGTTTGCTTACACAAGAGACGGGCTCTTTACTTGTTTTTTTGCCCGGTAGTGCAGAAATTATTAGAGTCGCGCAATTATTAGCTGACAAAGTGGATAAACACACCTTAATTTTTCCACTTTATGGGGCACTTTCATTAGCACAACAGCAACAGGCCATAGAGCCTGTAGAAAAGGGATATCGCAAAGTTGTATTAGCAACAAATATTGCAGAAACCAGTTTAACAATCGAAGGTATTCGCTTGGTGCTCGACAGTACCATTGAAAAACGTGCCCAGTTTGACTTAAAAAGTGGTGTAACAAGCTTATTGCGCCAACGAATAAGTCAAGCTTCACAAACGCAAAGAGCGGGGCGGGCAGGACGTCTTGAAGCCGGAATTTGTTGGCACTTAATCAGTCAGGAACAAGCTGAGCGCGGGGCAACTCACCAAGTACCTGAAATTTTATCTAGTGATCTCTCTTCGTTATGGCTTTCAATATTGCAATGGGGATGTCGTGATATAAACCAACTCTCTTGGTTAGATACACCTACACCAGCAGCAATAAACGCAGCTAAAACATTATTGCAACGATTAGGTGCCATTGATAATCAAGGGGGATTAACCTCGCGGGGAGTACGTATGGCACAGTGGGGCATCGATCCCCGATTGGCGGCAATATTAGATTATGCTAGTGAAAAAAGTGAGCATCATCTTGCTACCGCAGCAAGGCTGTGTGCCATTTTAGAACAGCCACCAAGAGACAGAGAGATTAATCTTGAATGGCTGATCCAACAGAAAAATCATCAATGGTCACAGCGTGAAAAACAGCTATTACAGCAATGCAAAGGGCAATGTCGCCCAGAATTATTAGCATCACTATTGAGTGTCGGATTTGCAGATAGAATAGCCAAAAACCGTGATAATCAAGGTCGATTTCGTCTCGCTAATGGACAAGGCGCAATGATGGATAATACTCAACCAATGAGCCAATCGCCGTGGATTTTAGCACCATTGTTGTTGCAAAATGCACATTATGCGGATGTGCGAATTTTATTAGCCTTACCTATTGATATTAATGAAGTATCCTCTATCTTTCCGGAATTGATACAAGATAATACCACCGTTGAATGGGATGAAAAGCGCGGTACACTTCTTGCGTGGCAACAGCGTCAATTAGGTCAGTTAACCGTTAGCCAAATGCCATTAGATAAACCTAATAAAGCGCAAATACAAACGGCATTATTAAATTGGTTACGTAAACAAGGATTAAGTGCTCTACCCTTAAGTGAAGAGAGTAAGCAACTGTTTATTCGCCTTGCTTTAGCGCAAAAGTGGTGCCCTGAGGCCAATTTACCTGTATTGAATGAAGCCGTTTTATTAGACTCATTAGAATTGTGGTTACAACCTGAATTAGGCGATACCCAATCACTTAAGGCACTGCTACAAATGGATATTAATGGGATAATTAAAAATCAGTTAACTTGGCATGAGCAACAATTATTGCAAGAGCTGTTCCCAACACACTATATTGCTCCAACGGGCACTAAAGTGATGATTAGGTATGATTTAGATAATCCGCCGATTATTGCTATCAGGATCCAAGAGGTTTATGGTGAAAAACAAAGTCCTATTGTGGCAAAAGGGCAATTACCTGTAGTGATGGAGTTACTTTCTCCAGCTATGCGACCTATCCAAAAAACACAAGATCTCGCTACTTTTTGGGCCGGAAGCTATAAACAAGTACAAAAAGAGATGAAGGGGCGATATCCCAAACATTTGTGGCCAGATTCACCCACAACAACGGCCCCTACTCGACGTGTAAAAAAATGGAGTTAGCGCGTATATATACGTGCTGAATAACAATTTGAGAGCTTTCCTGTGGGATAGCTTGGAAAAATAGCGACAATGTTAGGCTTCTTTACCCTAAGGGTGTGGTGAAGAGGTTTTAATGAGAGAAACAGTTCATGAGTAGAAAGAAAAAACCAGTAAAGAAAACCAATAGAAGGCGTTCTTGGTTTTGGTTATTTGTTAAAATCGCCATTGTGGTTGCGGTTTTAGTCGGCATCTATGGTGTTTATTTATATTCCCAAATTAAAGAGCGCCTTGACGGTAATGTATGGGAATTGCCTGCTGCCGTTTATGGACGTACTGTCAATTTAGAACCTGGCATGAACTATAGCCAAAAAGAGATGGTAAGCTTACTGGAAGGTATGCAGTATCGCCATGTCAATAAAATCACCCGTCCTGGGGAATTTGTGGTTAAAAATGGCACTATAGAGATGTTACGTCGACCGTTTGATTTTCCAGATGGTCGCGAAGAGCAAATTTTAGCGAAATTGACCTTTGAACAAAACTCATTGGTGAGTATCACCAATATGAATAATCAGCGTCAATTTGGTTTCTTCCGCCTCGATCCTAAGCTTATCACTATGATGCAATCGGCTAATGGTGAACAGCGTCTATTCTTAGCAAGAGATAAATTTCCTCAACTATTAGTCGATACATTAATTGCTACGGAAGATCGCCGTTTTTATGAGCATGATGGCATCAGTATTTATTCTATTGGTCGTGCGGTGTTAGCGAACTTTACCGCTGGTAGAGCGGTACAAGGGGGAAGTACTTTAACGCAGCAATTAGTAAAGAATTTATTCCTAACCAATGAAAGAACGCTAAAAAGAAAGCTTAATGAAGCCTATATGGCGATTATTATGGATGCGAGCTATAGCAAAGATCGTATTCTAGAGCTGTATCTTAATGAGGTGTTCTTAGGGCAAAGTGGTGATGAGCAAATTCGTGGTTTTCCACTGGCTAGCCTTTACTATTTTGGTCGACCTGTTGATGAACTAAGTCTTGATCAACAAGCATTATTGGTTGGAATGGTGAAAGGGGCTTCTGCATACAATCCATGGCGCAATCCTAAGGCTGCATTAGAGCGCCGTAATGTGGTACTAAAATTATTACAGACCCAACAAATTATCGATCAAGAGCTTTATGATGTATTAAGCGCACGTCCTTTAGGAGTAAAACCTCGTAGCGAAGCGCTAACGCCACAACCGGCATTTATGCAGTTAGTTCGTCAAGAGCTACAAACTAAATTAGGTGATCAGGTTAAAGATTTATCGGGGACTAAAATTTTTACAACGCTTGATCCTGTTTCACAAGATGCAGCGGAAAAAGCGGTAGAAGCGGGAGTTGCTGATTTACGTAAAACACGCAAAATCAACGATCTCGAAGGCGCAATGGTTGTTGTAGATCGCCTCAGTGGTGAGGTTAGGGCGTTAGTGGGCGGTTCACAACCACAATATGCCGGTTTTAATCGTGCCATGTCCGCACGCCGTTCAATTGGCTCATTAGCAAAACCGGCAACTTATTTAACCGCATTAAGTGAGCCTGAGCGTTTTCGTTTAAATACCTGGTTGGCGGATGAACCTATTTCAGTGCCTATTCCGGGAGGAAAACCATGGCAACCACGTAACTACGATCGTGGTTATAAAGGGCGGTTAATGTTGGTGGATGCTCTTGCTACATCACGTAATGTACCAACGGTTAATCTTGGTTTAGAAGTTGGGTTAGACCAAGTGATCAAAACGTGGATCAAACTAGGTGCCCCAGCAGAAAATTTAGAAAAAGTACCAGCGATGTTACTTGGCGCACTAAACTTAACTCCAATGGAAGTGGCGCAAACTTTCCAAACAATCGGAAGTTTAGGTAATCGCGCTAAATTATCGGCATTGCGCTCTGTTATCACCCAAGATGGTACGGTGCTTTATCAAAGCTACCCGCAAGCAGAAACAACGGTTTCTCCACAAGCGGCATATATGACACTGTTTGGTATGCAACAGGTGGTTAATTCAGGTACAGCAGCACGAGCATTAAAACCTAAATTTGGTCAATATAACCTTGCAGGTAAAACCGGAACCACCAACGACTTACGTGATAGCTGGTTTGCGGGTATTGATGGTAAAGAAGTCACTATTGCATGGATGGGACGTGATAATAATGGCCCAACTAACTTAACAGGATCGACAGGGGCATTGATCCTTTATCGTCATTATTTAGAAAATCAAACACCATTAACATTAAATCCACCTGTACCAGAAGATATAGCACAGATGTCGATTAATGCTGAAGGTAACTTTGTTTGTTATGGTGGCGGCGTGCGTACATTACCTGTGTGGACAGCAGATCCTGATAGCCTCTGTACACCGTTACCACAAGAGAGCGACGGCGACGATAGTGCGGCACCTAAATGGTTACGCGATCTGTTTTCTGAGTAATTATTCGCAATACTATTGAGATAAAAAATATCCTCCTGCAATCGCGGAGGATATTTTTTTGCCAGCAATACCAGCAATAAATGCTATTTAAGTAATGAAAGATTACGCTTTCATTTTGCTAAAGGCGTATTCAGCCGCATCGATAGTACGTTGAATATCTTCTTTGCTATGAGCAATAGACATAAAGCCAGCTTCAAAAGCCGACGGAGCGAGGTAAATACGTTTTTCTAACATTAAGTGGAAGAACTGTTTGAAGCGTTCGACATCGCAGTTCATTACGTCTTGATAGCAAGTCACTTCTTTGGCATCGGTAAAGAATAAACCAAACATACCGCCTACATGGTTTACTACCATAGGGATACCTGCTTGTTGTGCTTTTTCAAGTAAGCCATCCGCTAACATAGTAGTAAGTTCATCCAGTGTTTGGTGAACTCCCGGTTGTGAAACTTCTTGCAAACAAGCTAGACCCGCCGCCATCGCAATGGGGTTACCCGATAATGTTCCCGCTTGGTAGACAGGACCGATAGGGGCTAATTGAGACATCACTTCTTTATGTCCGCCGAAGGCGCCTACAGGCATGCCACCACCTATAATTTTACCTAAACAGGTCAAGTCAGGATCAACATCGTAATAAGCTTGTGCGCCGCCTAATGCGACACGAAAACCTGTCATTACTTCATCAATAATCAGTAATGCACCAAATTCATCACATAATGCACGTAATCCCGGTAGAAAATCGGCTTTAGGTGGAACACAGTTCATATTACCGGCAACGGGTTCAACAATAATACAGGCGATTTCTTCCGGATAATTTTCAAATGCTTGACGTACTGAATTTAAATCGTTGTAAGTACAAGTTAAAGTGTGTTTAACAAAATCAGCAGGAACACCTGGAGAGTTTGGTTGTCCCATCGTCAATGCACCAGAGCCTGCTTTGACTAATAAGCAGTCTGCATGTCCATGGTAACAGCCTTCAAATTTAATGATTTTGTCACGACCCGTGTAGCCACGAGCAAGGCGAATGGCACTCATGGTGGCTTCTGTACCTGAGTTCACCATACGAACCATATCCATCGAAGGCACTAACTCAGTGACTAAATTTGCCATTTCCACTTCAGCAGCCGTAGGAGCACCAAAGCTTAGGCCTTTTTGCACCGCATCAGTTACAGCGTGGCGAATAGCGGGGTGATTGTGGCCTAATACCATCGGTCCCCATGAACCGACATAGTCAAGATAAGCACGTCCATCGGCATCATAAATATACGCACCATTAGCACGTTCAATAAAAAGCGGTGTGCCACCAACACCGTTAAATGCTCTAACCGGTGAATTGACGCCACCAGGTATCACTTGTTGTGCGAGATTATAAAGCGTTTCAGACTTGCTCATGTCAGACTCCTAATGATGGGTGAGCGTAAGATTAACGCCTATTCTAAAGCACAGTGCAGATGAAGCCAAATACACGACAACAACATTTTGATTTATCATTGTTATTGTTCGAGTTGGTACTCATTAATAAAGAAAAGTTGTGTATCAAAAAGTGCATTTTGTCCACAACAAACTTGAAGGTTAAGAGCAGGTATTAGATAATCATCACATTATATCAGCAAGAAGCATCAATTTTTGCTGGCTGTTTTTTACTGGATTATCCAGTCTGGAGTGAACAATGAGTGATGATATGGCTCTGCCGTTACAATTTACAGATGCGGCTGCAAATAAAGTAAAAGATCTAATTGCGGATGAAGAAAACCCAAATCTGCGTCTACGTGTTTATATCACCGGTGGTGGCTGTAGCGGATTCCAGTATGGTTTTACCTTTGATGATGCTATGAATGAAGGTGATATGACCATAGAAAAACAAGGCGTTGCTTTAGTTATTGATCCAATGAGCTTGCAGTATTTAGTGGGTGGTTGTGTTGATTATACTGAAGGCCTTGAGGGCTCACGTTTTATCGTCACCAATCCTAATGCGAAAAGCACTTGTGGTTGTGGTTCATCGTTTAGTATCTGATTTTTATATTATTTGACGTCGTGGCTACACTGCCGTGCCACGGCGTTAGTCATCCCCACATCTTTATATATGCCCCGCTCACTGCACGCACTGCACGTTATTGGTTGTGTTGCAGCTTGCCTACGACTATTGTCTGTTAACCTCTTCAATCTTCATTTAAATAGTTAATTGACTTTAAAATGAGTGGATTGCGATAGCCTCACAAATCTGTTGAGCCGCATAAATAATACGTGGTGCTGGTCGGCTAAAACTATCTTCATTTATAGCGATAATAGGAATATCTAGTTGAGGTTGCCAAAATTGTTGTATTGCGGCAATTTGGTTTGGTTTACCACTAAATAAAATCAAATCAGGTTTTTTACTGATCACTTGCTCGCGGCTGACTTGTGGCCAAGGAACTGCACTATTCGCAAAAATATTTTCGCCGCCACAAAGTTCGGTAATCTCATTTTGTAATGAATGATTTGATGTCGTAAATAGGGGTTGCATACCAAACTGAATAAAGACTTTTTTCTTCGCTTGATGAGGCGTCGTTGAGGCGTACTTTTGCTGTAATTCTTGATATTGCTGACGTAATTTTTGTGCACTTGCTAAAGCGACTTCAGGATGAGTGCTATAAGAAGAAAGTCGGGTAAGATCGTCAATGATTTCTTCGATACTGTGTGGATCAGAGTAAATAATAGGGATACCCAATGATTTTAACTGATCGAGCGGTCGTTGAGGATTACCGCTTGGCCATGCAATAATTAAATCAGGTTTTAATAGCAAAATGCGTTCTACATTAATGCCTTGCCAGTCGGCAACTTGTACGAGAGCTTTTGCTGCTTGTGGATAATCAGAATAAGCGCTCGCCGCAACCATATTCTCTCCCATACCTGCGGCATAAGCCATTTCCGTGGCAGATGGGGATAAAGTAATAACACGTTGTGCGGGAGTGGCTGCGATAACATAACAAGGTGTCAATATCAGGCTTAGCAGCAGTGCAAAAGTGTTTAAGAAACGCATTTTTTCTCGTCTTTATAGTCAAATATACCCGTCTATTTTTATCTTACCTGCTGAGCTAAAAGAGAGACGGGTTTGTTAAGTGGCTTATCGATTAAATAAATTAAAACTGAGTCTCTGTTTTTAATTTATCAAGCATAGTGGTGACCATTAAGCTTGATTGTTGTGCGGCAACAGATAAAAACTCATCAAAACTTAAATGCGATTCTTTATCTGCCACATCTGAAATGGCGCGAACAACAACAAAAGGTGTATCAAATTGATGGCAAACATGTCCAATAGCGGTTGATTCCATCTCAACAGCGACGACTTCTGGAAAAGTACGACGAATACGCGCTAATGGCTCGGCACCATTAATAAAAGCATCGCCGCTACAGATTAATCCACGCACGGCATTTAATTTTAGTGATCCAATACACTCTTGAGCAATATTGACCAGTTTGGGATCGGCAATAAATGCCGGCGGGCATTGTGCCATTTGACCCGGTTCATAACCGAAAGCAGTAACGTCGGCATCGTGATAACGTACTTCTGTTGATACGACAATATCGCCAACATTTAATTTTGCATCTAACCCACCTGCAGAGCCAGTGTTGATCACAACATCAGGGCGAAAATGTTCAAGTAATAGTGTGGTACCGATGGCGGCTGCCACTTTACCAATGCCTGATTTTAGTAATGCAACATCTACACCATTGATTTTGCCAGTATAAATTTCACAACCACCACGAGAGACTATTTCGCAGTTTTCAATTTGTTCACGCAGAAGTTTGACTTCTTGTTCCATTGCACCTATTACGCCAACTCTCATTGTGTCATACTCCCTTGTAGGTTAATAATATATAGCGTTAACCAAGAGTTTATCATTTATCGCAAAAACACGATATAACGCAGCGAATTCGTTTCATCGATACCAGAAAGAGGATAGAAATGATCGATTTTAAACTGAAGTTAAATTATCAACGCAAATATAACAGCAGTGATATCGATATTGATGATGAAATGCAGATCTCGCGCCAATTTGAAAGCGATCGTGGGCGTATTATTAATTCAGCGGCGATCCGTCGGTTACAACAAAAAACACAGGTATTTCCATTAGAGCAAAATTCGGCGGTACGAAGTCGATTAACCCATTCGCTGGAAGTACAACAAATAGGCCGTTATATCGCTAAGCAAATAATCGGCGAACTAAAAAAGCATAATAAATTAGAAGAATATGGCTTAAATGAACGGATTGATAGCGTTGAAAGTTTAATTGAAATGGCGTGTTTAATGCACGATATTGGCAATCCTCCTTTTGGTCATTTTGGTGAAGCTGCAATTAAACATTGGTTTCGTAAGGTGTTAGCACCTGATGCTTCCATAGAATTTGATAATTGTCCTTTTTTACCTATTCGCTATTCAGCAGACCGACACTTAAATGAATTAAAACAGACTTTGCGTCAAGACTTATGCCATTTCGAAGGCAATGCTCAGGCAATTCGCATGGCGCATCACTTGTTAAAACTCAATTTAACCTATGCGCAAATTGGCTGTGTTTTAAAATATACACGCCCAGCTTATTGGCAAGGTGCTACGCCGAAAGAATTTAGCTATTTAATGAAAAAACCAGGTTATTACTGGTCTGAAGCTGAATTTGTTAAGGAAGTACAAGAGAAACTTGCAATGAAAGATTTTTGTCGTTTCCCTCTGACTTATATTATGGAAGCGGCAGATGATATTTCTTATTGTATTGCTGATTTAGATGATGCGGTAGAAAAAGGTATTTTTGATATCAATCGTTTAGTGCAGTTATTAAAAAATGCATGGAGTGAAAGTGGTGCGGTAACAGAAGGTGATCTGTTTGATATCACTGTTAATCGAGCTTTTAAGAAAGTTGATCAAAATGAAGCTAAGCGTAGCATGCAAGATCAATTTTTTATGTATTTGCGCGTCTATATTACCGGAAAACTAGTACCTTACACCGCCTATCGCTTTATCAAGAACTTACCTCAAGTTTATGAGGGCAGCTTTAACCACGCTTTACTGGAAGGAAAGAGTGCTGAACATCGTTTATTGGCAACGTTAAAACGAGTGGCGCAAAAGTGGGTATTTAGTCACCCCGAAGTTGAAGAGCTTGAAATGAAGGGCTATCGAGTGATCAGTGGGTTATTGGATATTTATAAGCCATTGCTTTTATTATCGACCGATGATTTTCTAAGACTACATAAATATAATGAACATCCTCATTATGTTATTGAGACGCGTTTATATCATAAGCTTTCGATTAAACATAAGCTTGCTTATAATGAAGCATTAGAAAAAATTTACGATATTAATAGTGAAGAGGGAAAAACCTTAGAGTTTTATTATCGTACAAGATTGATACAAGATTATATCAGTGGTATGACCGACCATTATGCATATGAAGAATATAGAAAATTAATGGTATGTGATTAATGTGTAATCGATTGAAATATCTATCATATTGATTAATGATAATTTTTAGATTTTTCTTAGAGATAGTTACGCGTTATTAAAATAACAGAAAATATTTGTTATTAATTGTAAATATATTCAATGTAAACGTTATATATAATAGTTTTTAGTTATAGAATAATATTAAATCTATATAAAAGAGTACTTCTACTTGTTAGCATAAAAATATTTTTCGATTTCATAAAAATATTGCTTATATCAGTTAAGTAAATAACTTGTTCGATGGTATACTCTCCTCATATCTTATTCTAAATGGTCTAGTAAACACTTAATTCTGTTTGCGGAGTGAAAATGTCAAACTAGGCTGTTTTAGAGTTAATCCGCAATAGATTCATAAAATTTAATACTATGGTGCAGTTTTATTCCCCTAAAAAACGTCCTGCTAAAAAACAGGTAAAAAACTTGGCGGTAACCGCTAATGCATTGGATGCTAACGGTCAAGGTATTGCTCATGCTGAGGGCAAAACCATTTTTGTTAAAGGATTACTTCCACAAGAAACTGCACGCATTCGTTTGACCGAAGAAAAACGCCAGTTTGCCAAGGGAGAAGTGATCACACGATTAACCACAAACCCAGAAAGAGTGACACCACCCTGTCAGTACTATCAACATTGTGGTGGGTGCCAGCAACAACATGTGCCTATTGATTGGCAACGTACCACTAAAGCTGAGGTTTTATCACATCTTATTAAACGTGAAACTAATGTGGTCATTTCAGCACAGCCTGTTATTGCCGGTGCGGAGTATGGCTATCGGCGCCGAGCAAGATTAGGGTTACGTTATCACCCTAAAAAGGGTTTGGTAATGGGATTTCGCCAAGCACTTTCTAATGACTTAGTGATGGTCACCCAATGCCCAGTATTAAAACCACAACTTAATGCACTGTTATTGCCACTGTGGCAGTGTTTAAAGCAACTCTCTGTCGTGCGTGATTTAGGTCATGTGGAATTAGTGTTAGCAGATAATGGGCCATTAGTGATTTTGCGTCATTTATCACCGCTATCTGAGAGTGATAAGCAATTGTTAGATGATTTTTCTCATCACGCTCAAGTGATGATATATCTGGCGGGTGATAATGGTGAGATCGCACAATTAACAACGATTGAGAAGGAACCCTTCTATCAGATAGAGGGTCTAAAATTACACTTTGCACCAACGGATTTTATTCAAGTTAATGATGAAATAAATCATAAGATGGTTGCTCAAGCGATAGCATGGCTCGATTTATCGCCAAACGATCGCGTACTAGACTTGTTTTGTGGCATGGGTAACTTCACATTACCTATGGCAAAGCGTGTTGATAAAGTCGTTGGTGTCGAAGGTGTTCCTGCACTGGTGGCAATGGCGAAAAAAAATGCTGAACTTAATCAATTAGATAATGTTCAGTTTTGGCATGCTGATTTATCCGCCGATTTTTCTGCTATGCCTTGGGCACAGGAAGGATTTAATAAAGTTCTGCTAGATCCCGCAAGAGCGGGAGCTGCACAAGTGATGTCACATATTGTGACGTTATCCGCAGAAAAAATTGTGTATGTTTCCTGTAATCCGACCACGTTAGCCAGAGATAGTAAGATATTATTAGATTCCGGATATCAGCTAACCCAGTTAAGAATGTTGGATATGTTTCCACAAACAGGGCATCTGGAATCAATGGCATTGTTTATTCGCAAATAAACAGATAGCCACTCAATAAGTCGCAGATAAGATTTATATCGAGTAGGGAGAGAATATGGTTGCAGTTAGAAGTGCTCACTTAACACCTGCAGGGGAGTTTGCCGTTGATAAATGGGTTAATAGCTTGAATTTAACTCATGCGAATGCGGGGAGTGAAATCATGCAAACCTGGGAATACTGTCATCGTACTGTTCTGGGCCGTGAAGATGCGCAACTGTTGCTATGGCGCGGTGTTGAGATGGTTGAACTTCTTTCGACACTCAGTATGGATAAAGATAGCATGAGGGCAGCACTTCTCTTCCCACTTGCTGAAGAAGATCTTATTAACCAGGAAGTTATCACTGAACATTTTGGTGAGGCGATATGGAATTTAGTGCGTGGCGTAATGGAGATGGATGCTATTCGCCAGCTTAAAGCGACACATACCAACGAAACTAGCTCAGTACAAGTCGATAATGTACGCCGTATGTTATTGTCTATGGTAGAAGATTTTCGTTGTGTAGTTATTAAACTCGCAGAGCGGATTGCCCATTTACGTGAAGTGAAAGATGCCACTGAGGATGAACGAGTCTTAGCGGCAAAAGAGTGTTTTAATATCTATGCACCATTAGCCAATCGATTGGGGATTGGACAATTAAAATGGGAGCTTGAAGATTTCTGTTTCCGTTATCTTCATCCTGATGAATATAAGCAAATTGCAAATTTACTGCATGAACGCCGTATTGATCGCGAACAGTATATTGATAATTTCGTCAGTACGGTGCGTGGTTATATGCAGCAAGAGAATATTGAAGTCGATATCTACGGACGTCCCAAGCACATCTATAGTATTTGGCGAAAAATGAAGAAAAAAAATCTCGCCTTTGATGAGCTATTTGATGTTCGTGCGGTACGTATTGTTGTCGAACGCCTACAAGATTGTTATGCCGCTTTAGGTATTGTACATACTCATTTTCGTCATTTACCCGATGAATTTGATGATTATGTTGCCAATCCAAAACCAAATGGTTACCAATCTATTCATACGGTAGTACTTGGCCCTGAAGGTAAAACCGTTGAGATCCAAATACGTACTCGTCAGATGCATGAAGATGCTGAATTAGGTGTTGCAGCGCATTGGAAATATAAAGAAGGTGCTACTGGTGCAACAACCAAAGGCGGGACAGGAAGTTATGAAAATCGTATTGCGTGGTTACGAAAATTAATTGCATGGCAAGAAGAGATGGCTGATTCTGGTGAAATGCTAGATGAAGTACGTAGTCAAGTATTTGATGATCGCGTCTATGTCTTTACGCCAAAAGGGGATGTGATTGATTTACCTGCAGGCTCGACACCATTAGATTTTGCTTATCATATTCATAGTGATGTTGGTCATCGCTGTATTGGTGCTAAAATCGGCGGGCGCATCGTTCCATTTAGCTATCAGCTACAAATGGGCGATCAAATTGAAATTATTACTCAAAAACACCCTAATCCAAGCCGAGACTGGCTAAACCCTAATCTTGGTTATGTGACAACCAGTCGTGGAAGAGCGAAGATCCACAATTGGTTCCGTAAACAAGATCGCGATAAAAATATTATTGCAGGCCGCCAAATCTTAGATAATGAATTAGCGCCGCTTGATATCAATATGAAAGAAGCAGAAAAACTGCTGATTGCTCGTTATAACGTCCATAGTCTTGATGAAGTGCTGGCAGGTATAGGCGTTGGTGATATCCGTATCAATCAATTAGTCAATTTCTTACAAAGTAAGCTGAATAAAGCCACAGCGGAAGATGAAGACAAAGAGGCGTTACGCTCATTAGAAAATAAAACGGCTACACCAAAAACAACCACGTCAGGTGGTGGCAGTATTGTGGTCGAGGGTGTCGGGAACTTAATGCATCATATCGCACGTTGTTGCCAACCTATTCCTGGCGATAATATCGTTGGATTTATTACCAAAGGACGTGGTATTTCAATTCACCGTGCAGATTGTGATCAATTAGCTGAGTTACTTTCTCACGCACCAGAGCGTATTGTCGATGCGGTGTGGGGTGAGAATTACTCAAGTGGTTATTCATTAGTGGTGCGGGTTGTGGCTAATGATCGCAGTGGTTTATTACGCGATATCACCACTATTTTAGCTAATGAAAAAGTGAATGTGCTGGGAGTTAGTAGCCGCAGTGATGTGAAGCAACAAATAGCGACCATTGATATGAATATTGAGATTTATAATCTCCAAGTATTAGGGCGTATTTTAGCGAAACTCAATCAATTACCTGATGTCATAGAAGCCAAACGCTTTTCTCATTAAGACATTGGTCACCTTAACGGATAAAATGCCAAGCACAATGTGTCTTGGCATTTTTTTACGAAATTTTGTTAACTCGACATAACGATCACTTTTATATACAAGGCCAGATAATGTCAGAAAACCGTGAAATTTTACGTTTATTAGCCATTATGGCGCAATTACGTGATCCTCAAACAGGCTGTGAGTGGGATAGGGTACAAACCTTTGACACCATAGCCCCCTATACATTAGAAGAAACCTATGAAGTACTGGATGCTATTGCCCGCAAAGATTTTAGCGCACTTAAAGAGGAGTTAGGGGACTTACTCTATCAGGTCGTTTTTTATGCCAGAATGGCGCAAGAACAGCAATTATTTGATTTTAATGATGTCTGCGAAGCTATCAGCAATAAATTAGAACGTCGTCATCCACATATTTTTGCTACAGAAAATGAAAATAATTTAGCGACTGAAAAGCATCGTTGGGAAAAAATCAAGGCTCAAGAGCGTGAAGCGAAAGCACAATATTCATTACTTGATGATATTCCTGCTACTTTACCGGCACTGATGAAAGCAGAGAAAATACAAAAGCGCTGTGCCTCCGTTGGCTTTGATTGGCACGAGCTTTCTCCTGTATTAGATAAAGTGTATGAAGAAATAGATGAAGTGATGGCAGAAGTGAAAAAAGCCCCTAGAGATGATCAACGTATTGAGGATGAGTTGGGGGATTTGCTTTTTTCTGTGGTTAATTTATCGCGCCATTTAAAACAAAAGCCAGAGCAGGCACTTAATCGAGCTTGTCGTAAATTTGAGCAACGGTTTAGGTTTGTTGAAAAAATGCTCACAGAGCAGGGTATAAACATAGAAAATGCTTCATTAGAAGAGATGGAGATCAGTTGGCAAAAAGCGAAGGAAAAAGAAATTGAGTGAAGAATGACTCATCATTATTTGTTTTTGTGACATTAAGTGCGAAAAACAATAGATAGAATCTCATTGTTTTTGCTCACTTTTTATAAAAAATTATAAAAGGCGAAATTATAAAAGGTAATTTCGCTTTTTTTATTTTAGGTGGCTTTAAATATCGTTGTTGCATTTGATTTGCTAAAAAGTGTGATTAACCTCAAAAAAATTAAAAGCATGATCATAAGCAAAAGATATGTCACGAAACCTGCTACACTTTATATCGTGAAAAAAATAAAGCATCTATTCTCTAAAAGTGATATCTTAGCTGAAAGGATTAAGCTAAAATGCTTGAGAAATATTTTCACGGGTTTAGTTGATTGAATTTTTACTGTTTTTTCGTGTTTAAACGGATAAGTAATGTGATGAAAAAGAACTTTATACAACTAAGAATGTTTGTAGCGAAAATAAGGTTCGGGTATACTGTGTTCCCGTCCAGTTATATCCATCATCCAAATACACCTAAACTTTCAGGTTCAGCATGAAAACGAATTATATTTTTGTGACCGGCGGGGTCGTATCCTCTCTGGGTAAAGGCATTGCCGCAGCCTCTTTAGCGGCTATACTAGAAGCCCGTGGACTCAATGTCACCATGATGAAGTTAGATCCGTATATTAACGTCGATCCAGGTACAATGAGCCCAATTCAACACGGAGAAGTCTTCGTCACTGACGATGGAGCTGAAACTGATCTTGACTTAGGCCATTACGAGCGCTTTATTCGCACGAAAATGACGCGTCGTAATAACTTTACGACCGGCCGTGTATACTCAGAAGTGCTACGCAAAGAGCGTCGTGGTGACTATCTTGGTGCTACTATCCAAGTTATTCCTCATATCACTAATGAAATCAAAGAACGCATCATCCGTGGCGGTGAAGGTCATGATGTCGTGTTAGTTGAAGTTGGTGGTACTGTCGGTGATATCGAATCACTTCCTTTCTTAGAAGCTATCCGTCAAATGGCGGCAGAAGTAGGGCGTGAGCATACTTTCTATCTGCACTTAACATTAGTGCCTTATTTAGCGGCTTCGGGTGAAGTAAAAACCAAACCAACGCAACACTCTGTAAAAGAGTTACTCTCGATTGGTATTCAACCAGATGCATTAATTTGTCGCTCAGATCGCGTTATTCCAGCTAATGAACGCGCCAAAATTGCACTGTTTTGTAATGTTCCCGAGAAAGCGGTTATCTCATTAAAAGATGTCGATTCCATTTATAAAATCCCTGCACTCTTGAAATCGCAAGGATTAGATGATTATATCTGTAAACGATTCAGCTTAGATTGCCCAGTGGCAAATCTGTCTGAATGGGAACAGGTTATCTACGAAGAAGCCAACCCTGAAGGCGAAGTTACCATTGGTATGGTTGGTAAATATGTTGAATTACCAGATGCCTATAAATCAGTTATTGAAGCATTAAAACATGGTGGTTTCAAAAGCCGTGTTGCGGTAAATATCAAATTAATTGATTCTCAAGATGTGGAAACTCGTGGTGTAGAAATCCTAAAAGGGTTAGACGCAATCTTAGTTCCAGGTGGTTTTGGTGAACGTGGTGTTGAGGGCAAAATTATGGCAGCTCGATATGCACGTGAAAATAAAATCCCTTATTTAGGCATCTGTTTAGGTATGCAGGTGGCTATGATTGAATTTGCACGCAATGTTGCCAATATGGAAGATGCTAACTCCACAGAGTTTGCACCTGATTGTAAATACCCAGTTATTGCGCTTATTACTGAATGGCGTGATGAGAATGGCAATCTTGAAGTGCGTACAGAAAATAGTGACTTAGGTGGAACAATGCGCCTTGGTGCACAACCTTGTCATTTAAGTGGCGATAGTTTAGTGCGTACTCTGTATGGTAAAAATACCATTACAGAGCGTCATCGTCATCGTTATGAAGTGAATAATCTACTGTTAAAACGTATCGAAGATGCGGGTTTACGTATTGCAGGTCGTTCAGTTGATAACAAGCTGGTGGAAATTATTGAAAATCCAAATCATCCTTGGTTTGTTGCTTGTCAATTCCACCCTGAGTTTACCTCAACGCCACGTGACGGCCATCCGTTATTTGCTGGCTTTGTGAAAGCAGCCTTTGACTACCAAAAAGGCTTGCTAAAATAGGATATGTGAGAAGAGAGCGCGTATCTCTCTTCTCGGAAATTTAACTTGTACAGAGGAAAACCGTATGTCCAAAATCGTTAAAGTACTTGGTCGTGAAATTATCGATTCTCGTGGCAACCCAACAGTTGAAGCTGAAGTTCACTTAGAAGGTGGTTTTGTTGGTATGGCGGCGGCTCCATCAGGCGCATCAACAGGTTCTCGTGAAGCTTTAGAATTACGTGATGGCGATAAGTCACGTTTCTTAGGTAAAGGTGTTCTGAAAGCGGTTGAAGCTGTTAATGGACCAATCGCTAAAGCTCTTTTGGGTCAAGATGCTAAAGACCAAGCTAATATCGATAAAATCATGATCGATTTAGATGGTACTGAAAACAAATCAAACTTTGGTGCAAACGCAATCCTAGCTGTTTCTTTAGCAAACGCAAAAGCAGCTGCTGCAGCGAAAGGTATGCCTTTGTATGAGCATATTTCTGATCTGAACGGTACTCACGGTCAATACTCAATGCCTTTACCAATGATGAATATCATCAATGGTGGTGAGCATGCTGATAACAACGTTGATATCCAAGAGTTTATGATCCAACCTGTTGGCGCGCCTACTCTGAAAGAAGCGGTTCGTATGGGTTCTGAAATCTTCCATCACTTAGCAAAAGTGCTGAAAGCAAAAGGCATGAACACTGCGGTGGGTGATGAAGGTGGTTATGCGCCAAACTTAGAATCTAATGCGGCTGCATTAGCGGCTATCAAAGAAGCAGTAGAAGCTGCGGGTTATGTTTTAGGTAAAGATGTAACTCTGGCTATGGACTGTGCTGCATCTGAATTCTATAACAATGAGACTGGTAACTACGAACTGAAAGGCGAAGGTAAAACTTTCACTTCACAAGAATTCACTCATTACTTAGAAGAGCTGACTAAACAGTATCCAATCGTTTCTATCGAAGATGGCTTAAACGAATCTGACTGGGATGGTTTCGCATACCAAACTAAAGTACTTGGTGACAAAATCCAACTGGTTGGTGACGACCTGTTTGTAACTAATACTAAGATCCTAAAAGAAGGTATCGATAAAGGTATTGCTAACTCTATCCTGATCAAATTCAACCAAATCGGTTCACTGACAGAAACGTTAGCTGCTATCAAAATGGCGAAAGACGCAGGTTATACTGCTATCATCTCTCACCGCTCTGGTGAAACAGAAGATGCAACTATCGCTGATTTAGCAGTAGGTACAGCAGCAGGCCAAATCAAAACAGGTTCTATGAGCCGTTCTGACCGTGTTGCTAAATATAACCAGCTGATCCGTATCGAAGAAGCATTAGGTAGCAAAGCACCTTTCAATGGTCTGAAAGAAGTTAAAGGCCAAGCATAATCGTAATTTCGATTAGAAAGATTTATTAATTTTAAATGGGTGAATGTATTGTTCACCCATTTTTTTTGGCGCTAGATAGGGAAAGTAGGATATTTATACTAGAACAATGGAATAAAAAGTGTGATGCGTAAGAGAAAATAGTGTTCAATTTTTACTCTTTTATTAATAAATCGGTTAATTCTCGTGGATCAGATCCCAATTATAACTTTTGCACATTTTCAATGGAGTGAAATGTTTTTATATTTCACATATAACCTATTTCGTTAACAATTATGGCTTAGTGAACTTAATGTTCACGTCAGCTAATGTGGAGTATTATCATGGATGCGTCCAATTTAGCCCCATCGGCGAAATCAAGCCCGATAAACAAACGAGGGTTAATTATTTTAGCAATCGACGTTGTACTACTGCTGTTATTGCTAGAATTTTTACCCTACGATCCAAAAGCTAATGCAGGTTTAGCGTTAATGGTGTTTGTGGGTGTGTTATGGCTGACAGAAGCTATTCACGTAACTATTACAGCGTTGTTTATTCCAATCCTTGCGGTAGTGCTCGGGTTAATGAACACCAATGAATCGCTAAAATCTTTTGCTAATCCGATTATTTTCTTATTCTTCGGAGGATTTGCATTAGCAACAGCGCTTCATATTCAAGGATTAGATCGCTTAATCGCTAACCGCTTATTGATGATTGCTAAAGGCAAGCTCTCCATTGCTGTCTTGTTACTTTTTGGGGTAACGGCATTACTCTCAATGTGGATCAGTAACACGGCAACTGCGGCAATGATGTTACCGTTAGTGTTAGGGATTTTATCTAACTTAGATATTCGTTCAGAACGTAATACTTTCGTCTTCGTACTATTAGGTGTTGCTTATAGTGCCAGTATCGGTGGTTTAGGTACGTTGGTGGGTAGCCCGCCAAATGCAATTGCTGCTGCTCAACTAAATTTAGATTTTATTACTTGGATGAAGTACGGTGTTCCAATCATGTTAGTGCTATTGCCTATCATGTTTATTGTGATGTATCTGATGCTACGTCCTAACCTAAAACATAAGTTTGATCTGAAATTAGAAGTGTTAGAGTGGAATAACAAACGTGTTATTACCATGATTATCTTCTTAGTAACGGTATTTTGCTGGATCTTTAGCTCCTTTATCAGTAGCGCTTTCGGTGGTGTGAAAGATTTAGATACCGTCATTGCAGTCAGTGCCGCTATTGTCATCGGAGTGACGGGTGTCGCAAGTTGGAGCCAAATTCAGGAAAATACAGAGTGGGGCGTATTAATGCTGTTTGGTGGTGGTTTAACACTGAGCGCAATTTTACAATCTTCTGGTGCAAGTTTGGTTATGGCTGATTTTATGAAAGATACTTTTGGTAACAGCCATTGGTTTGTCATTATTCTTGCCGTAACAACCTTTATTATTGTTTTAACTGAATTCACCAGTAATACCGCCAGCGCTGCGTTACTTGTTCCTATCTTTGCAACGGTGGCACAAGCTTTAGGTATGCCTGTTATGGCGTTAACGATGATTATTGGTATCGGTGCATCATGTGCCTTTATGTTACCAGTGGCAACGCCACCCAATGCTATTGTATTTGGCTCCGGATATATTAAACAGACAGAGATGGTACGTGTAGGTGGGGTACTTAACCTTGTGTGTATCTTAGTTATCTCTCTCTTTGCTTGGTTCTTCTGGTTATAATTACAATTACTAATTAATAAATAAAAGGTATCTATAAAAATAGGTACCTTTTTTATTTTAATTAAATTAGTTTTTTTATTTTAATTATTATAATTTTTTTAATTTTATCAAATTAGAAAAAAAACAAATTGTACCTATACTTTAATTTCATTCTTTATTCTAATAAAAATAGTAGGTACAGGTTATGATTACAGTTTTAGATTATTTATTAGTAAGATTAAAAGAGTTAGAAATTAAAACTATTTTTGGTGTTCCCGGCGATTATAATTTACCTTTTATTGGTGTTGTTGATAATGATAAAGATATTCAATGGGTAGGCGCATGTAATGAATTAAATGCATCATATGCTTGTGAAGGATACGCACGGATCAAAGGTTTTTCTGCTCTGTGTACAACCTATGGAGTGGGGGAGTTAAGTGCGATAAATGGTGTTGCTGGCGCATTTGCAGAGCAGGTTCCCATTATTCATATTGTTGGTGCGCCTTCTCAGTCAAAGCAAGAGAAAGGAAAAACATTACATCATTGTTTAGCGACGGGTAGGTTTGATGCCTTTGAAAAAATGTATCGTCATATTTCAAAAACAACGGCTGTATTAACATATCACAATGCGACGGAAGAAATTGATAGAGTATTAGAAACATTGTGGCGTTATCGATATCCGGTTTATTTATTAATACCAGAGGATGTCGGCGTGATGAAAGTTAATAAACCAAAGTTACCATTACAATTAACATTACCTCAAAGTAATCCCGACGATTTAAATAAAGTTATTACTCTTCTTGAAAATAAAATTAAGCAATCAAAATCACCATGTATTATTATTGGCGAACAAGTATCACGTTACCAATTAAGAAAACAAGTTGAGAATTTATTAGAAAAAACTAATCTGCCGTTTTTTACTGTATGGGGAAGTAAAGGGGTTGTTGATGAAGGGCGTCAACAGTATGGTGGAATATTATTTGGTGAATTATCTAATCCACAAGGTTTAGATTATATTATAAATTCTGATTTAATTATTAGTCTTGGGGTGAGTTGGGATGAAGTTAATACAGCGGGATTTACCTTCGACGTTCCCACACAAAATTGCTATCAATTTTATGATACTTATAGCTTAATAGAGGAAGAGAAGATTTATGGCGTTTCTTTACTCGATATGCCTAACGCCTTATTAGCCCTTGACTATCTTTATCCCCATAACATAGCGTTACTACCGCAAAAAATAGTACCGCCTGATTGGCAAGGACTGATAAAAATAGATTCTATTCCTCTTCTGTTAGATAAAGTCCTTGATGATAATTCGGTTATTCTTGCTGAAGCAGGCAATGCTTTTTTATGTGCTGTTAATCATATATTTTCTGGTAACAGTCAATTAGTGGTCAGTAATATTTGGGCATCCATTGGTTATACTTTACCCGCCGCATTAGGTGTTACTCTTGCATTAGAAAACCAAGGACGTGCCTTTGTTGTTATTGGTGATGGTGCATTTCAGATGACTGCACAAGAGCTTTCTACTTTATTACGCTTAAAACTCAATCCCGTTATTTTTATTGTTAATAATCAAGGTTACGCATTTGAAAAGATCTTTTACGGGCCTAAAGATACCTTTAATGATATCCAAAACTGGAATTACTCACAGTTACCTGAGCTATTTAATTGTGATGCTTATAGCGTGAAAGTGGATAGTCTAGAAGCGTTAGAAACCGTATTACCTTTATTAAAAGTGCATCAAGATAAACTGTGCCTTGTTGAACTTGATATGGATAAACATGACTATTCGGAGCCAATCAGTGAATTTATTGCGTTGCTTAATCAGTATAAATGATGGGTATTAAAATGTTATAAAGTAAACAGCCATCTAACTATCCGCTCGATAGTTAGATGGCGTTAATTGTTTATCAAGGCGCTAAAAACTATTTTTTTAAGTAAAGCGTTAATTGCGTTCCCGGTTTTAACATCTTGATATCAGCATTCCAGCTCATTAATTGCTTAAGATTAATATTGTGACGACGAGCAATACTGTAATAAGAGTCACCTTGACGAACTTTATAGTAACTTGGTGAAGCGCCGGTTGGTTTGCCTGTCGGACGATTGTTCACACTACCTGCATTATGAATTTTTAATGTTTGCCCAACTAATAGGGTGCTCTTTGCACTTAATCCATTGAGTCGTTGTAGCTCTTTTACGCTCATATTATAACGTCGAGCAATAGCATAAAAAGAATCACCGGAGCGGACTTTATAAATACCTTCTTGTTTAATCGACTGATTGGCTTTAGCGACCGCTAAACGGATGGTCTTTAAAATCGCTTCGTCAGCAAACGCATTTTGGAACTGCGCAAGTTTATTACGAGGAAGCAAAATAACATGAGGGCCATTTGGTGCGGTGATCCCGCGCTTATAGCCTGGGTTATAGTCTTTTACGGTTGTAATAGGTAATTGGCTAAGTTCAGCGACTTTGCTTAATGTTATCTGTTCGCCAATATCAATTGCGGCTAATGATTTATCGCGATAGTTACTTTTCGGGAAAGTGATATCGGCTTCATTGTCACGGATAACTTTACTTAAGGCGAGAATTTTAGGCACATAATTCATGGTCTCTTTGGGTAATGAAAGTGACCAGTAATCGGTAGGTAGGTTTTTGCTCTCATTAGCTTTTATCGCTTGCATAACACGACCTTCGCCCGCATTGTAAGCGGCTAATGCTAAAGGCCAGTCGCTATCAAACATAATGTAAAGGCGCTCAAGCAAATCTAAGGCTGCATTAGTAGAAGCGACAACATCACGGCGACCGTCATACCATTGATTTTGTGCTAGACCATAATAATTAGCTGTGACAGGGACAAATTGCCATAAGCCCGCCGCTTTAGCTGAAGAGGTGACATGAGGATTAAACGCGCTTTCCACCACCGGAACCAGTGCAAGCTCCATCGGTAGATTACGTTTTTCTATTTCCTCAATAATCCAATACATATAAGGCTCTGCACGTAATGCAACGGTTTGTATATGTTTTGGATTATTTAAAAAATAAGTTTCTTGCTGCGAAATCCTTTCATTGTCAGGGATATCCATTTTTAATTCACTTACTACATAACCCCACAAATTGGTTTTTATATCATATTGTGGTTGGTAAGAAGTTGAAGTCCCTAAAGATGTGGGTGTTATCGCAGACAAATCGGGTTTTATGCTCTTAGATTGCTGGCAACCCGCCAATAGCAATATAGAGAACAAAATCACTTTTGTCTTCATGTTCGAAAATTAGTCCTGTGTGTTTTTTGCCCTAAATAATACTAGTGTTCCCAAATAAAACAACCGATAGGAACTAAAAGTTGTCTTTTAATTCTCTTAATTTTGTAAATGTCTTTATTGGAGCATAAGTATTAGAAGTTATACCTAAAATTCTTTGTAAATCAATATCGTCAGATTTTAGAAAAAGATTAATATTCTTTTCATTTTTCAGTGTTATCGGCACTGTTGGTTGCAAATGATGGCGCATTTCAGTAACTTTGTTTAAATAATCGGTAATATCAGGATTTTTTGGCATAATATGGTGCGCAAAGGTCAAGTTAGCTAATGTATACTCATGGGCACAACAAATTAAGGTGTTATCAGGTAATGCCATTAACTTTTGTAATGAGCTAAACATTTGTTGTGCACTACCTTCAAATAAACGTCCGCAACCGCCGGAAAATAGCGTGTCACCGCAAAATAAATAAGGTTCGCTATAGTAGGCGACATGACCTAATGTATGGCCTGGTGTTCCGATGACTAAAAAAGAAAAAGAATCAACAATAATGTGTTCTTGATCATGAATAATTTTATTAGCGCCTTTAGTTTGTGTTTCTTGTGGACCAAAAACCTCAATGTTAGGATATTTACTAACCAACCCAGCAACACCACCGACATGATCTTCGTGGTGATGAGTTAACAAAATAGCGACAGGTGTTAATGAACGTTGTGAGATGATGTCTATAACCGGTTTGGCTTGGGAAGGATCGACAATCACACATTCACTATTTTCATTACTTAATAGCCAAATGTAGTTATCGGATAAAGCGGGAATTCTGATAAGCTCCATAAAGTTACCTTACTTATAAATATAAAAGGGTTAAACGATGAAAGCAGCGCGTTCGGGAAAACCAATTTGTATGCCAAGCTCTTGGCGTAATATTCCTTGGGGAGAATATTACCGTATGGCAATTGAATTGCGATTACAAAATTGGTGGCCGAAAATATACGGTTTTCATATGCTTAAATTAGGTCAACTTAGTGCTGAACTCGATACTAAATCCAGTATGGTCTCACATCAAGTTAACGTGACTACAACGACGACAAACACAGATGTTATGGCGTCTCTCAATTATCTGCCATTTGAAAATAAATCGGTTGATGTCTGTCTTATGGCTCATGTTTTAGATTACAGTGCAGATCCTCATTGGTTATTAAGAGAAGCCGATCGTGTATTAGTGGATGACGGTTGGATCATCCTATCAAGTTTTAATCCTATCAGCCTATTAGGTATAGGAAAATGTACGCCTATTTTACGGCATAAACAGCCCTATTATTGTCGGATGTTTTCACTTCGTCGCCAAGTTGATTGGCTAAGTGTGCTTAATTATGAAGTGATAACACAACAGAACTTCCAGATTATGCCATTTTCCCGTCCCGTAAAACGTGATGGTAAGCGCTATCATGTCGGGGGATGTTTAAATTTAATATTAGCGCGTAAAAGAACGCTTCCTTTAACACCCACCGCGATGAAGTTTGCATTACCGCGTATGAGTGTAAAAGGCAGAGTTTTAGGCGCTACACGTAATCGACCTGATTAATATCACTATCTGCCGTTATTACTCTCAGGTTTTATCTTGTTGACTTTCTAGATAGCCAGTATCTTCTTTTGTGGGAGATTGCGCGGCCGCTTTGGCCAGTTCATCACAACGTTCATTTTCGTCATGGCCTGCATGACCTTTAACCCAATGCCATTCAATTTCATGACGCTCAATGGCTTTATCAAGACGCTTCCATAAATCAACATTCAGCACAGGGCTTTTATCTGCTTTACGCCATTGGCGTTTTTTCCAACTATGTATCCACTTGGTAATTCCCTGTCTGACATACTGGCTATCCGTAGTCAGTGTAATTTTACAAGGGAATTTTAACGCTTCTAATGCTACGATAGCAGCAAGGAGTTCCATGCGGTTATTGGTGGTCATAAAAAAACCTTCACTAAGGGTTTTTTCATGCTGTTGGTAGCGTAAAATTGCACCATAACCACCAGGACCTGGGTTGCCTAAACATGAACCATCGGTGAATATTTCTACCTGCTTGTGCATAAAGGCGACTTATCCTTTTTAAGTAATACGAAAAATTAACCCTAAGTCTGACATAAAAACGGATTATGAGCACTCCAATCACACGACAAATTGTACTAGATACCGAAACAACCGGTATGAACAAACTGGGCGTTCACTATGAAGGCCATAATATCATTGAAATTGGTGCCGTTGAGGTTATCAATCGTCGCTTAACTGGGCGAAATTTCCATGTTTATATAAAACCAGAAAGATTGGTTGATCCTGAAGCTTTTGAAGTTCACGGGATCAGTGACGAATTTTTAGAGGATTGTCCTTCATTTGCAGAAATAGCAGATGAGTTTTTAGCGTATATTCGTGGTGCAGAATTAATTATCCATAACGCCTCGTTTGATATCGGCTTTATGGATTATGAGTTTCAGAAGCTTAACCGTGATATTCCTCTCACAGAAACTTTTTGCCAAATAACCGATAGCCTTGCTATGGCAAGGGAGTTATTTCCTGGCAAACGCAATAATCTAGATGCGTTATGTGACAGATATTTAATTGATAACTCCAAACGAACACTGCACGGCGCATTATTAGATGCCGAGATCCTCGCTGATGTTTACTTAGCTATGACCGGTGGGCAAACCGCATTAGCTTTTTCAATGGAAGGTGAACCGAGCGAAGAGCAAAAAGGGGATGATATACAACGTATTGTACGACCAGTGCGTGGATTAAGAGTAATAAAAGCCTCTGCAGAAGAGTTAGTTGCGCACGAAGCTCGGTTAGATTTAGTGGTGAAAAAAGGAGGCCACTGTTTATGGCGTCCAGCTCCTGCTTCGAATGATGAAACTGCATAAAGGTAAAGTGATATAAATAGAGTGTTGAGATTAAAAACTATCCAAACGCATCTTTTTGTTAGAAAAATAGTTGACGACAAGGTAAGAGATTCGTAATATTCATCTCGTCCGAAAGGATACGCGGAGCGGTAGTTCAGTTGGTTAGAATACCTGCCTGTCACGCAGGGGGTCGCGGGTTCGAGTCCCGTCCGTTCCGCCAGAATATGACGCCATGCTATTGATTAGCATGGCGTTTTTTTTTAGGTTATGATGGAATACCATTATTGACTTACTTAGATTTGGATATTTCGTATTGATAATCTCACCATTTTTATGGTCATCCTAATATATTTGGGGGTCAAAAATAATAGTAACCGTTCCACGGTAAGTATCAGGTCTTGTTAAAAGCATTTTATCGACATCATGTTGCGCTACCAGAAAATCAATATTCCCCTTACGATTACTTCCAATATCTTTTGTTAAAAACGTATTATTTACTATATCCTTATGGATTGGCATTAGCGCACGTGTAACCGTGCTATTGGTTTTCTGATTAATAATATTATTTGGTAAGCTCAAATACGCTTTTACTGGAACCAGTTGACCATTATTGTCACTTTTTATGGCACAATTTTCACCGTGAACATATTGGCATTGTATATAAGTCGTAAATGCACCTGTTGAAGACAGTAAAAAATCACTTCGAGCAGTAAGCTGAGGTGTAATTTTCGTTATCATCCAACGTTCCCAGTTTTGCTTTCCTTGCTCTTCGGTACAAATTTTACCTGCGCTACAAGGTTGCAATGATAACGCACGACTTTCAGGCGTTGTAGTGACGATTAAATCATGATTAACAGAAAGAATAAGATTGATATCAACAACGCTGTCACTGGCTTGGTAATTATCGCCAAAATCAAAGTCGCCTCCTGGTCCTACAGTAAATGATAATTTCCCTTTATAGGTCCCTGATCCTACGGTTAATAAGTTATCTTTAGCCACTAATGAATAACCCATGCTCATGTCATAAAATCGGTGAGGTTCGGTTCTGTTTATGGTACTTATTTTATAACAGGGGGAAGTGTTGTTTGATGTTTTCCAAATAAATTGGATCCAGCTTCCTGAGCCTGACCCTCCTCCCCATGAAGGAGTATAAAAAGTACAGCCCCCTCCCCGAGGTGCGCTAAAATCTTTGCCTTCATCCCAACTAGATGAACTGCTATTTGTTGTAAGTTGTGAAGAATAACTAGTAACCCTAAATATAACGTCAAATGTTTCACCAGTATTCTGATTTCTTACTGTAAGTATTCTAGGGGTTTTAGGAAAATTAAAGTAAGCACCTTCACGAGGTTTATTTTTAGCAACAATAGGATATGAAATTGTTGTTGTTAACGGCAAATAAACACTGACATCATTAGCATCGCAATATTTTGGCCATCGAGAACAATATCCGCTTCTGGGGGTTGTATTTGTAAAAATACCATCACTATTACTGTTATTTATTGTGGGGGTGAATTTTGCGGTTAAATTAATCGTTGCACTATTAACAACCGCACTCATTGCGAGCATAACAGTGCCAAGAATGTAATGATAATAGCGCATTACATATCTCCTATTGGTGAACAATGAATAACTGGGAAAAACTGTACGTCTTTTCCTGGTGATAGGACATCAGGTAATTGACACGATAACGCCGGTGATTGACTATTGCCTAAGACCGTTAATTTTTGGTTATTAATACCTGAATCTAATGTCAAAACGCCTTCTGCATTAATAATCCCACTGCTGATATCACTAGTAACCTGACGATGCTTTAATATTTGACCAAAGTTATCTTGTAGCATTGCCACCAGCACTGTTGTTTTGACGGCTTTTAATTTTAAATATTTCACACTACCCCGGTTCATATTTATCGATTCATACTCAGGAAAAACTTTGCCGTTATTTGTACCCATGCTGTAAAAATGAATAGGCTCATTTTTCCAGATATCAGTAGGAATGATATTTCGTCCCTGAAATAATTTTGTTTCTTTGATACTGTCTGAGGCGACAATTTGCATATCGGGATCATCTGACTCTAAGTCAACGATAAATGCCGATTCCATCCCTAAACTGCGTTCGCCACTACTCACCGCAAAATTTCCTTCACCCAACACCAGTGTTTGACTTATGTTGATCCCCGCTGTTGTGCTTTTGTCTTGCACGTAATGCTGGACATATGCATCACCACTAAGTGTTCGACTTTCCAAGGCGCCGTTACCGCTAATGAGTGTATTTTCACTACTTTGTGATATTCCTGCACCTAACCAACGAACAGCCCCTTCATCTTGGGGTTGCCATTGGTAATTTAGGCTAGAATAACTATTGCTATCGTTAATACCTGCATCTACTGATAAAGTATGTTTTGCACTCGGCATTACTGACAGGCTGACGCCTAGTGCCACACCCTGTTCCCGATTTTTTTGATTAAACCCGGGGCGGTCATACGCACTTAACCGAAAATTAACATCTCGATTAGCCAAAATCGCTTTTGTTGTCAATGCGGTATCAATCTCAACTCCTTCTCTTGATGGGGTTTTCATATATTGTCCATTCAATGTCAGTGAGCTAGACCAAGGTAATTGGGTGAATAGTGAAGCTCCCCAAGTATTTCCTACTTGTTGAGACGACTCTGTTAAACGATAATTTTGATTGGAAGTTCGACGCCAAAATACATTCATTGAATTCCCCGGTGAAAGTGTTCGGTAATAGCGTAAATCCACGCCTGAATTTTTTCGGGTATCTTCATTAGTCAGGGTGTATTGAGCAAAAAAACTATCATCAGAAGATAATGTTATATTTGATCTTGCACTGAGTTGATAGTTATCAGCCGATATCAAGAGGCTACTTCCTAAAATGACACGGGGGGTGAATAAGTAATCTATGGCTCCGCCACCAATAAATGCGCTATCATTTTCAGTTGTATTCTTACTACTAAGAACTAAATCCTTTTTTTGTCCTCCCCATAAATTCAAACGCCATTTTTGATTAGGGTTTTGCCACCCTAGCGGTTTGTATACTTGAGCCGTTTGAGTATCCACAACTTTACCATTTTCAAGGGTATTAATTGTTATGTTATAAATACCACTAGGTAAACGCCGTGTGTCAATGGCTTGCATGCCAGGTTGCAGTTGTTGTGAATAGATGAGCCGATTATCTAGCCATACTTCTGCGATCCCTTGATTGGCGGCCGTGATATAAATAGGGGAGGCACTGACACTTTCGTTATTTATCAATAATGCATTTGATGTTCCCCACATCACTCCGGCGACAGAGCCTGTATTAAATCCGTTGGTTTCGACATTTCCTTTATCCGTATCTGGAGAAAAAATGCCCAAGCGGATAAAGCTACCGGCTAATTCTTTTTGGGTGTATAGCGCATAAATATTGGTTTCTTGTGATTGGTTGGCCTGATTAGAGCCATAGGACTGTAGTGATATATTTTGCGTCCAGCCGAAAAGAGATGAAATTACGGATGAACTAAAATTCCAGGTCTTTGCTGAATGCACTGAAACGGCTGACAAATTATTGTGCATAATGACACCATTTGGCAAAGCGCTAGGCAAATAGATATAATCACTTTTCACTTGTTCAGTTTCATAGTGCGAAGTAAATAATTTTAATGAAGAATTATCTAGTCGATATTCAGCAGAGACGAGTCCTGCGGGGCAGGAAGTATCACAAGCACCTAATGAGATGCCTTTTTGTAAAATCTCAGCCCATTCATTTTTAACTTGCGGTTTAATATCAGGTTCTTCATCTAAAATTCTCAAGAGATTAATTTGTCCATTTTCATGAAGTGAAAAGACAGCTTCAAAAAGGGGAGAATCATTAAGATACACTTGAGAAACAATTTCTGAGTTATAAAAATATTGCTTAAATTCACTCGGTATTTTTATTGTATTATTTGCCAGGAATACACTTGATCCTAAGGCGATTTCTGGTATTAACATTAATGCAAATAATACTTTCATATCACATATACTCACTAAATCACTGTATACTTATGTAACAAAAGCGTTCCGATGCTTAATAAGCACAAAAATATTCTTATCAGAACGAAATGTGGTTAGCCTAGGTAACAAGAAGGAAGGCTCTAAAGAGCCCCCTTAGTTGAATAATTTATTAGCTTTCAGGCTCAACTGGAGTCTCAACTACAGGCTCAAAAACCATGGCTACTTGGCCTGTAAAAGAGCCTGTTACTGTTAGAGGGGTATCAGTTTGTTGTGTAATACGAAGGTTGGTACGACCGCCTGTTTTGGCATCATCAGCATTAACTACAGTGCTAGGCGTTTTACTGAGTGTTACGCCGTTAAAAATGACTGCTAATGGAATGGTATCATTACCATTTGATAAGATTGCGGTACCCTTTGAGTCAGTATTTGTTAAAGTTGCTTGAATCCCCCCAGAGGTGTTTTTATATTGAAATTGCTTGGTGAAATCTTGTAATTTACGGGTGCCTAAATCGAAAGCCATTTCTTGTGTTTGGTTTATCCAACCACTCTCAACAGGGATAACCTGAAAAGATTCTGTAGGAATAGTTGCCGTTAAATCGATAGCATAGCGTTGTTCATCTGCTGCGTGAGCTACCATTGAACCTAAGGCGCCACAAGATAGAAATATAATGGATAATGATCTTTTTAACATTTAGAAATACCTCATATATTATGATTGATAAAAAATAAAACAAATAAACTCTATTTATTTGCGATTACTGAAGTTTAAATTAGTTGTTTAGATTAATATTAATAATTAAACGTGTTAGATTTATCACCTTCGATTAATACAAAGTCAATTTTATTATTTATTTTTTTTTGTAGAACAAATTCTCTTCCTGGTAAGATAATTTCTCGCGCTTTATTCTCACAGTGTGACTTTATATTTTCAAAATAACGGATATTATCCAATATAATGGTGGCGTTTCCTTTATTTTTTATTGAAATTTGTTTATTTGTGTCATCAATAACGGTATTAAATAAGGGATTTTTAGCTTGCATCACAACCACACTGCCGTAGCCAGTTAACACATTAACTCCCACATCCAATGCGTTTTTTTTGTATTGTGTTATTTCATCTTTGCTCATTCCAAAACCATCATTTTCTTCAGGAAGAACGGGAGTAAAACGAATTCTAAAATAACGTTCTTTTTCTCTATCCCCTGGCCATAGTATGCGGACTGACTGAAAACTTGATGGTGGAATAATTAATCTCAATGGGGAGACAATCAGCCGTTCTTGCGTTAATGAACCTTCTTTAATTTCTTTTTGTGCTGATTCACGCTGATTCATTTTTGGATCAGCATCAATTTCCAATATCTCAACACGAACAAACGCAGTAGATGTTCCTGTGTTATATACGCGCTTGGTGAGGCTTTGGGTTTCTGGTGTAAAAACATCATACATACTACCAATGCCAATAGAAGGTGAAGCATAGACTGATGTTGTTATACTTATTAATGATAATACAGAATAAATTAAAATAAAGTTAAGACGTTTAAGCATATATAATCCAATCTTTATGTAATTAAATAATAATTCAAAATAATATAAATAGTAAATTTAAATCATATTAAGACTTAAATTAATTCCAGTAAAATAGATTGATGTTAAATGCAGTCTAGTTTATTAGTGTTAATTCAGTATTGAATTGTTGTTGACGCTGGTATTCAGTTAAAATTTCACCGGGATCTTCATAAAATACCTCAGTAACTAAATCAAATATTGTCTTATCCAATTCATTTAATAAATATAAAATAATTTCGATTGTAAAATTTGTTTGTCCTCGTTCTAATCGAGAAATATGTTGTTGGGAAAGATTTAATTTTTTTCCTAGGCTTTTCCCTGAGATACCTAGTAGTGTCCTATGTCTTCGAATAAATGAACCAACACGAACATTTATGTTTACTGTATTATATTTCATTAACACCTTTCACCTGTTTTTTTTGAAATAAAATAAAGGGTATACCTAAATTATTAGGGTAAGCATCTGGGTTGTTGGAAGGAAAGGGTAGGGTAAATTAGCCAGCAGTGGAAATAGTTTAAAACGATCTGTTTTGTCTTTTTTGATAGCTTTTAACTATCATTGTGTGTTTTATCGATCGTTTATATCAATATTTTTTTGCCTTTTAATATTTTACTTTATGATTTTAAAATAGTTTTTTATAGCATATAAAGATACGCAAAGAAATTATAACTCTAGTTATTATATTATAATTGAAATATTAATTCATATGATGCAATGGTATGTGACACATTACTCATTTTAGTTGTTTTTTGGGCTAGTCATTAGCTATAGGATCATCATGGGTAATTGAGCTTTAGTGATGAATAAAGTATCTGTTGAAATGTTTAAGTTTTATTTGCTATTAAATAAGAGCAATTCATATCAACTGGTAGCTTTATTTTACCTATTACATCTTGCTATTGATAATAGTAACTATTATCGTTATAGTTTTAATTAGCATTAGCTTGCTATAATATCGCTTATACCTAGCGTGGGGTAACTAACAGGCTAACATTCAATGAGCGAAAATAGAGCGTCTAAACAACACTCAAGTAAAACAACAAAAGCAAGGGTAGTGAAGGAATATCAGCGACAGATACTTCGTCGTTTCTTTTACTTAATGATATTAGGGGGCGTGTTATGTAGCGTTTTGATCCTTGATTTTACTTTAGGGCCTTCAGGATTATCGCTGACTGAACTGTGGAATACACTAATATCGCCAGAAACTGCCGATGCTGGCACTCGGGTTATTGTGTGGGATATCAGGCTACCTTACTCCCTTATGGCGGTTGTCGTTGGAATGTCACTCGGGTTAGCGGGTGCTGAAATGCAAACTATACTCAATAACCCGCTGGCAAGTCCCTTTACGCTTGGCGTCTCTTCTGCCGCTGCTTTTGGTGCTGCTTTAGCGATTGTTTTAGGAATTGGTATTCCGGGGGTTCCTGCTCAGTGGTTTATTTCAGTTAATGCGTTTATTTTCGCATTACTGGCAACGTTGTTACTGGACTTTATCTCACGTTGGATGCGAGTTTCTACCTCTGGAATTATTCTCTTTGGCATAGCGTTAGTGTTTACTTTTAATGCTGCCGTTTCCATTATGCAATTTATCGCTAACGAAGATACGCTTCAGGGATTAGTGTTCTGGACAATGGGTAGCCTTAATCGGGCATCGTGGGATAAGTTATACATTTTATTGGTTGTATTAGTGATAATCTTCCCCTTGTCATTGATGAATGCTTGGAAACTGACGGCACTTCGTCTAGGGGAAGATCGTGCGATGAGCTTTGGGATCAACGTCAGACGCTTACGCCTAACAACATTACTTCGTATTAGCATCATTTCTGCCTTGGCGGTGGCATTTGTTGGCCCAATAGGTTTTATTGGATTAGTCGCACCCCATATTGCTCGGATGACTTTTGGCGAAGATCATCGTTTTTATTTGCCCGCAAGTGCTCTTATTGGCGCATTGGTATTATCGATAGCTTCTTTAGTCTCCAAAAACCTTTTGTCTGGTGTGATTATTCCGGTGGGAATTGTGACTTCTCTTGTGGGTATCCCTTTCTTTGTTAGTATCATTTTGCGTCATCGCGGGAGAATATAATGAACACGGGATTGAATGTTGGGTTGCGTATTGAAAAGCTTTCTACGGGATATTCGAAGCGAGAAATCATTAAAGAATTAACGGTCTCACTGCTTCCACGAGGGAAAATTACTGTTCTTTTAGGGCCTAATGGCAGTGGTAAATCGACGTTGTTAAGGGCGCTTGCTGGGCTTAATAGCGCACAAGGAAAGCTTTTTCTTGGTGATGATGAATTACTCTCCCTCTCTTTTTCTAAACGAGCAGAGCAGGTGGTTTATTTGCCACAAACTCTACCTGCGGGTGTTCATTTGAGTGTCTTGGAGTCAATTCTGGTTGCAAGACGAGCTTTAGGTGAACATCGTTCTCATTCAGCGAATGATGAAGTTATAGATCTATTAGAACAACTGGGAATTTCACATTTAGCTATGCGATATCTTGATGAGTTATCCGGTGGGCAAAAACAATTGGTGGGGCTTGCTCAATCACTAATTCGACGACCAAGTTTATTATTGCTAGATGAACCACTCAGCGCACTCGATCTTAATTATCAGTTTCATGTGATGGAATTAATCGCGAGAGAAACCAAGAAACGTAATATGATTACTGTGGTTGTTGTTCACGATATTAATATTGCATTACGCCATGGAGAGTATGTATTAATGCTTAAAAATGGGGAGCTAGTTGCCAATGGTTTACCAACTGAGGTGATCACACCAGAAATACTCGCTGATGTTTATCGCGTTAGCGCCCGTATTGAACGATGCTCTAGAGGCCATCCACAGGTATTAATTGATGGGAGGATAAATGATATATAGCATTTTTAAACCACTCAAATAATTGTATTTGATATGATGACTATACTTATTTGGGTGGTCTTTGATAGATTCAATTAGGTTTATATTTACCATTGATAATACGCGTGGCTTGTTTTATTAAAGGTAAATCAATCATCTCCCCATTAATCTGAAAAGCATAACTGGCTGTTGATTGCTTAACCACTTCTTGCGCCCATTTAATTTTTTCCTCAGTAAGTTTAAATGCCTTATTAACAGTATCTATTTGATCCGGATGAATACAGAGTTTAGCGCCAAATCCAAGAGCGCGAGCATGGTTGGCATCCATTAATAATGTATTAGGTGTGCAAAATTCAGGGGTGACACAGTCAATAGGGGAGATAAGGTTGGCAATGCGTGAAGCGATAACGATTCGGCTTCTTGCGTATAGCAACGCTTCTGCTGTTTGTTGGCAATCAATATCTAGTGAGTAATCTAATGAGCCGAATGCTAATCTCGTTACACCACTATTGGCAATCTCTTCACAATGGTGCACTCCACGCGCTGTTTCTATAATGCCTATAAATGGTCGCTTTGATATAGCCAGATGAAGTTTTGATTTTATATAGGAAAGTATTTCCGCATCTTCCAGTTTTGGGATCATTACTCCTGTCATTAGCGTTTCATTTAATGAATTTAATAGATCAACATCGTTTTTAAATTCTTTCTCTTTAGGATGATTTATTCTGATATATATACTGGTGTTAATGATGGTGTTATTTATTGTCGTTAGCCAATTTTGAATGTTGTCACGTCCGAGCGGTTTTTCATCAGGATGAACCGCATCTTCAAGATCAAGAATGATCGCATTTGCACCATAAGTTAACGCTTTGGAAATCATAACTTCTTTATTAGCAGGGACAAACAGATAGCTAATCTCTTCGTTCATATTTACCTACCTTAGTAATAAATATAATGTATCTTCCATAAAAACGAATAATTATGAGAATGAGATTGATTATTATTACATCATCATTTTCTGATGGTAGCTTACTCATCAACCTTTTTCAAGACGCTCGAAAAAGTAAAAAAAGGTTAAGTAACCCCCCAAGATAGATAAATTTAAATTAATTGTTTAAGCCTTATTTCTTTGGGAGAAAAATGATGGAGACGGTAGAGAAAAAGAGTATTGCAGGGCAACAAACTGCTATACAAACAGATTTTTCAACACGTAATGCCCTTGCTCGTATCATTCGCTGTCTTTTTGCAGAAAAATTATTGGATGATAATAAACTGCAAGTTTTCAATGATGAAAATAACGTTAAGTACCCGCTTTCTGATGGGATACATATCCTTCAATTTAATCAAACGACCGTTTTTCCTGCAAATACCGTTATTAATCGCGGTGATATTATCCTTAAATCAATGGATGGTCACCACCGAATGGTGCAATCCCATGAAGAACTTATGGGGATACTGAAAAACGAGCTTAGTTTCACCCCTACAACGGAGGGAATAACAAAATTCAATAAAGATGTAGCAAACAGTATCCATAATGATCGATTAGCTAGAGCACATCGGTCAAAGTGGCGGGATATGATTTCTAATGAGATGGCACAAGAGGGAACATCTTGTTTTATTGAATGGATAACTCGTCATTACAGTCGGCGTGATGGTGCAACTTTTCTCGATCAGTGGGGCGCTCTTGAAGGTCATTCTTATTACCCAACTTGGAAGTCTAGACCCGGTTTAAGCGATGATGATATTGTCGCACTATCAGCTGAATTTGGTGCACGAGTTAATCTGCGTATCGCAGCCATACAAACCGATATGGTTTATTGTGAGAAGATGCCCCATATTCAGGATATCCATCAATGGTTTTCATCGGCTTTTCCAACCGTTTGGAATAAATGGTGTGAGTGGCTTACAAGTCAACACCAAAACCCACAAAAATGGTTACCTATTCCTCTGCATCCTTGGCATCTTGAACACTGGATCATTGCGCATTTCTCAAAAGAAATAGATGAAGGCATTCTTCTACCATTAGGCCCTCAACTTGAGACCGCGGTATCCATGTCGTTTAGAACCATGCTTCCTACCGCATCTAGATCACCCTTTATCAAATTACCTGTTGCTATCTGGATGACTAGCGAAATGCGCAGCCTTCAAGCCAAATCTATTCATATGGGGCCACGTATTAGTACGATTATTGAGGATATTTTGCGGGTGGATAAGGATTTTGATGGCAAGCTGGACTTTTTCCGAGAAGAAGTGGCGTGGCATTTCCGTCATAACGTGCGTATGGATGACGCTGAAGGTAAGTTTCTCTCAGTCGTATTTCGTGATACGCAAGCATGGGAAAGAAACGATAATTTAATCGCTATCACAGTTGCATCATTATTTACTGAACTCCCACATAAACCCCAACCCCTTATCAGCGAGCTGATCGCATTATCAGGCGACTTACCTGAAACATGGTTTCGTAATTATACCAAAGTCATACTAAAACCCGTTTTAGCGATGTATTTAATTTATGGCATTGCCCTTGAGGCACACCAACAAAATACGCAAGTTTTGTTTGATGATTCCGGTCGTGCGGTCACCATGCTTATTCGTGATTTTGGTGATGGACGCAGTTGGGCTCCAGCACTGCGCCAGCAAGGTTATGAGCTTCAACCTTATATCTGGCCCGGCATTTTACCCACGGTGTTTGAAGATGATATTGAACCTGTCAGAACCTTCGTTGTAGATGCTTGTCTTGTCAGCCATTTACATGAAATTGCGCTTTGTTTAACTCAACTTTATGACATCCCTGATACCCGCATATGGACTGTGATCGGCGAAGAGCTTGAACTTGTGTTTAAAGCACTTCAACCCAGAGTAGAGGCGGATTTTTGGCACAAAGAGCGTGAACATTTTCTCCACCACCCTTGGTATACCCGCTCATTAATGAGCATGCATTTACAGCAATATACTGATTACCGTCTTCAGCATGGGCTTAACAATCCGTTAGCTGGTGAACAAGTAAATAACTCTAAGATCTGAGAGAATAATAATGATCACAAACAAACATTTTTTAGCATTGACTATTGCAGCAAGTTTAATTCCTGATTTCGTCAGCGCGGAAGAGAGAATTATTGTTAACGCAGAGCGCGTTAACCCCCAAACTAAAGGTAGGTTATCACAACAAGCCAACATAGGTTTATTGGGAAATAAAGATATCCAAGATATTCCATTTAGTATTAAAGGATATACCTCGAAATATATTGAGCAACGACAGGCTAAAACTCTTGGCGATGTAATAAAAGATGATCCATCCGTTCAAGTGACATCTCCGTCAGGTGGTATTCTTGATTCCTTTATGATCCGAGGATTCCCTATTGGGGAAGGTAATATTGGTGAAGTTGCCCTCAATGGTGTTTATGGTGTAGCGCCAAATTATCAGTTATTACCTCAATATTTAGAGCGAATAGAATTACTAAAAGGGCCTGGTGCGGGGCTTTATGGTATCTCCCCCAATGGCGGTGTTGGCGGTGTTGTTAACGCTGTGACGAAAAGACCTACTCGTCAGGGAACTAAACAGATTACCACCACTTGGGGATCTGATAATCAACTTGGTGCCTATATAGATGTAGGTAAATTGTGGGTAACCCCAGACGGTGAAATGTGGGGCGTCCGATTTAATGGTGGTGGTAGTGGTGGAGATCTGGCGCTTGATAATACTCATAAAAAAACGGCATTAGGTGCACTCGCTCTTGACTATGGAAAAGATGGATTCACCGTTTCAGTTGATTTATTCGATCAATATCAATATGTCAAATCACCTAATCGTCCTTTTATTGTCTTAGCGGGTATCGATGTTCCTAAGGCCCCTAATGGTCGACGGAATATTGCCCAAAAAGGGATGTGGTGGAACACCCGCGATCAGGGCGTATTACTGCACAGTTCATACGAGCTTAACGATAATCTAACACTCTTCATGAATGCCGGTGGTGGTCGTTCAATCGTTTCACGTATCTCTGAGCAAACCCCAAAGATTATTAACGACAATGGAGATGTTGAATCGGCAATCACTAATTATCGCTTTAATGTACATCGTTATATTTTTGAAACCGGTGTCAGAAGTTACTTTTCAACGAGCGCTATTGATCATCAGATGACATTACAGGCCAGCTATTATCATGACCGTCTTGCTGTTGCGGGTAATGTAGGAAAACAAAAGGTGATTTCTAATATTTATTCACCATCAGAAGTCGATGTTACCCTACCATCGTCTCCAGCAAGCGTTCCCAAAGTATCTTCTAGTCAATTAACTAGCTTTGCCGTTTCGGACATCATGACCATATTGAATGGCAGTGTGGATATTATCCCCGGGATACGTTTGCAAAGAGTGCAAGCCGATAACTTTATGGCTAATGGACAGCGTTCGGCCACTTATGATGAATCAGCGGTGACGCCAATGTTGGGGCTGGTTTACCATCCTTTAGAGTCTGTTTCGCTCTATGCCAACTATATTGAAGGGTTAAGCAAAGGCGATATAGCGCCGAGTTTTGCAAAAAATGCCGGCCAAGTGATGCGTCCTTACCGCTCGCGACAGTACGAAGTTGGGGTTAAGTATGATAACGCGGGAATACAAAGCAGTTTGGCTCTTTTCCAGATAACCAAGCCTAGTGGTGCTATCGATAGCACTGATAATATATTTAATGCTAATAGTGAGCAGCGAAATCGTGGCGTTGAAGTTAACCTTTCTGCGCAGGTTCTGGATAATTTACAAATCTCAGGCAATCTTTCTCTTATTGATGCCGAACTTATCAAATCGCCTACATCTGATATCCGTGGTAACAAACCCGTTGGTGTTTCTCCTCTACAAGCAAATGTAGGGGTGGAATATGATCTTCCTATTTTGCATGGATTGTCATTAAACAGTTATGTCAATTATAGCGCAAAGCAATATGTCAATCAGGAAAATACACAGTCTATCAATTCTTGGACAACGGTAGATATGGGAGCCTCCTATAAAACACGTGTGTATGGTGCGCCTACCACTTTCCGTTTTGATGTACAGAATCTATTTAATCACCATTACTGGTCTGGTGTCGCGTCATATACCACTATTGCACAGGGAGCACCACGTACTTTCCTTGCCTCGGTAAGTGTTGACTTCTAAGAGGGTTCCATATGTCTTCGTTGTTAAATACTTATTACCGAGCAAATGAATCTTGGCAGATCGCTATAACCCAAATATTACCCCCTTATATCGATCCGGTTATTATCCGTTGGTTGGAGACATCCCCTGATACCCTTGTTCATTTAACACAGATATATGGTTCACCCCTTAATATTGTCTGGCCTCATACTGTGGAGCAGAACGTGAATGCCATGGTCGAAGTCGCCAAAACATTTGGTATACAAACCAATTTGTATTATGGGGTTAAAGTCAATAAATCACAGTCATTATTACAAGCCGCTGTTGCTGCGGGAACTGGGGCGGATGTATCTAGCCTATATGAACTCAACGATGCTATTCGTGCGGGATGTAAAGGTACAGAGTTGTGTGCTACAGGCCCTGCCAAAACAACGGCATTTTTACAGGCGTTAATAGTGCAAGGGGCACGGATTGTTATTGATTCACTTGAGGAGATGGACGAGCTTATTCACCTTGCTACAAGGTGGATAAGTCCATCAGGACGTATAAGTATACTGTTGCGTTTTCGTCCTGAGTCTAATCATATCAGTCGTTTTGGTATGTCATCCGCTGAGATCATGACAGCGTTTGAGAAACTTAATTATAGTGACCAAGTAAAGGTTGATGGATTCCATTTCCATCTTAGTGGTTACTCTTCGGTATCTAGGATCAAGGCTTTTTTTGATACCTTACCCTTGATTAGCTACGCACGTGCTTTGGGTTACTCCCCTTATATTATCGATATTGGGGGAGGGTTACCTGTTCAGTATGTAGACAGTCATTGTTATAAGAAATGGCTCTCTACGCAAACACATAAAGACTATCGTACTCGACGAATTCCTGATTCTTTCTATCCATATGGTGGAGAGATAAATGCCCAAGGCTGGCTCACTGAGTTTCTAACCGGAGTCGATCCCACAGGTAAAAGAGTTTGTGATGCATTAATTGAGGAAGGATTAACACTTTGCCTTGAACCCGGAAGGAGCTTGGTTAATCAAAGTGCGATCAGTGTATTTCGTGTCTGTCGAGTTCGTCCATATGATCATGTCGGACATGTTATTTTTGTCGAAGGAACTAGTTTTAGCGCATGTGAAACGTGGTTTAATTCTGAATTCTTAAGTGATCCTCTCCATATTTATCAAAATAACCATCAGCCACTTTCTTCTGCTGGAAATGCTTGGATTGCAGGCCATAGCTGTTTGGACGACGATGTTATCACCAATCGTTTGATCGCTTTTGCACACCTACCAAAGCCAGGTGATTTACTGATATTTGCTAATACCGCAGGTTACCAAATGGATTTACTGGAAAATCAATTTCATCGGCATCCGTTGCCCACAAGATTAACTGCGGTCATAAACTCACATCAAAAACCTATATTTACCATTGATAATTAAGGACTTTTAATATGGTTTTTAGCAAAGTAACTGATTTAATTGGTAATACTCCTATCATTCAATTACCGCTGCTGCAATCGGATACGCGTCTTTATATCAAAGTGGAGAAAAATAATCCCGGAGGCAGTATGAAAGATCGCATGGCGAGAAATATGGTTGTTGCGGCACTGAAATCTGGAAAGATCAAGCCTGGTAGTACAATTGTGGAGTCGTCATCAGGAAATACTGGCATTGGGTTGGCAATCGCTGCTATCGAATTTGGGCTTCGATTTATCGCGGTGGTCGATCACCATGCTGCCCAAGATAAAATTGCTATCATGCGCGCTTTGGGTGCTGAGATCCGCTACGTTAAAGGCGACTATGGTGAAAATGAAGTTGCTGTTGTGGAACGCCAACGTATGGCGGCTGAAATCGCCAATGAAATTCCCGGCGCTATCTTTATGAATCAATCAGATAATGCAGCCAATGCGGGAGGATATGCAGATCTGGTACGTGAACTTATTAGTCAGATAGGCAAAATTGATGCGTGGGTTGGATGTGTAGGTACGGGGGGCTCTATGACAGGGATAGCCCATGGATTAAGGGTTCATAATCCAGAACTTGTAACCATTGCCGTAGAGCCGGAAGGCTCCATCGTATTCGGAAAACCCGGTAAACCATACTATCAATCAGGTACAGGCACCCCACAAGGCGATACAGTGGGGTTAGTGTTGGATTACAGTTGTATTGATTATGGCGAACAAGTCTCTGATGTGTGTGCTTTTGAAACGGCTCGTTACCTTGCTCGTCGTTTTGGTTTACTGGTTGGTGGCTCTACAGGAGGAGTGGTATATAAAGCGCTGGAGTTGATTAATAACAGTACAATTTGCGGAAATGTTGCACTTGCTATGGCCGATGGTGGTGAAAAATATCTGCAGACGATTTTTAATGACACATGGCTTAAAGAGCGAAATCTAATATCGGAGTCAGTCTGGGAACAACTTGATAATTGGTTTTCTTTGCCAACTTGTTTGGGGGATAGCAGATGATCCCAAATGAGAAATTGAGAGTAACACTATGTGGAGCCGGTCGTACAGGGCATCTTGCGGCAATTTTATTTAGCTTAAATCCTGCGATTGACGTCACTCTTTACAGCAGTCGCTCAGAAACTGTGACAGCATATAAAGAAAATGATCATCAACTTCAGGCGGTGATGCCTGATGGTCAAGTTATTAAAACCCGTTCGGTTAGGATGACAGAAGCCATTGATGAGGCGTGCTCTAAGGCAGATATCATCATTATTACGACACCAAGTCATGTACGTGAAAGTTTACTTCAACGTATGGCGCCAATACTGCCGAAACATAAAAACATCTTTGTGGGCGCCATTCCCGGTTTTGCTGGCTTTGACTGGCTGGCTGAAAAAACGTTAGGCGATGCACCCAATATTGTTATATGGGGAATGAAAGATGTTCCCCATATTGCATTTGATCTGCAACCGGGAAAAAGTGTCAGAATGGGGGGCGGAAAATCACAACTCTATGTAGCTGTGCATGGAAGAGAAAAACCGCAATATGCCAATCTTCTTCTCAATTACCTCAAACAACTTTATGACTCACCTATTACGCTACTGACCGATTATCTAGAAATTACCCTAACGCCAGGAAATCCTATTATGCACAGCTCTGTTATCTATGGCCTTATCGGTCCATGGGGACAGTGGCACAATAGGCCTTTTGAGAGCATTCCATGTTGGTGGAACGATTGCCCTGAGTTGGGTGCCTATTTTCTTGCCCGCTGTGATAGGGAGAATCAAGCGTTATGTAATAAAGCAGAAATTGTATTGGGGATTAATCTCAGTTCCGTGCAACCATTACAGCAGGAAATAGTAGCCGCATATGCGGACTCAATTGCTGATCCGCGAACATTACTCAGTGTGTTACGAACGAATAAGGCCTATCAGGGTATTCCTTTACCTCTTATTTCTACAGCACGATCCCATGGTTATATTTTTGACAAACAACATCGGGTTTTTCAGGAAGACATTGCCTATGGACTAGCGCTTCTTGTTGCTCTTGGAGAACGTCTTCGAGTGCCAACACCCTATATAAGAGAAATATATGATTGGTGTTGTGGTTATATGGGAGGAAGTTTGCCTCACCCTCAGCTCCCAATGGATTGGCCAATAATAAGGGTGAAATAGTATGCGTGTTACCGGCAGTGTCATTTTTATTGTCCAGTTTTTATTTATCGTACAGCTACTCTCAATGGGAGCCATGGAAATGAGTGGCCCTTTTTGGCCGCTTCATCTCGAAAGTATGGCGTCGACAGAGCTACTGAGTATCGTGGGAACCGGCGTGTATATCGCACCTATGTTGGGCGTTATGCTAACCAGTACCTTTTGGGGACGAATAGGCGATAAAACTGGCAATAAAGTGATGATGATCCGTGCACTGATGGGGCTTGCATTAACGCAATTGGGGCTCGCTTTTGCCAATGATGTCTGGGTAATACTGCTACTACGCTTTTTACAGGGAACTTGTGCGGGGTATATTGCACCTGCTCAAGCTTATGGTATTGCCATGATCCCCATAGCACAACGTACTCGGCTTTTGGCATGGTTACAAGTATCTACCAATGCAGGATCGTTAGCTGGAGCCATTGCTGGTGGGGCCATCCTCGATTTACTGAGTTTCTTTTGGATAAACTTCGGGGCATTTATCATTTGTACGTTATGTGCACTACTGGTTTTTTTCATATTACCGAATGATTTACCGCGCCACGCTTCATCCAATTGCGTCACTTCCTCAACAAATAAAGCAAAAGCGATATCATCAATTAACCACAGCGTCATTGTTGGCTTACTTACCGTACTGGGTTTGTTATTAATGAGCCGCATGATCACACAAACCCCTTTTTCTCTTTATGTCAGTAGCGTATTTAATGCCCCTAACTGGTTAACAGGGGTCGCTTACGGATTGCAGGCTACAGGTGTGATTGTCTCAGCCTCCCTCTGGGCAAGATGGTTTGAAGCACACAACATATCTCACGCACTCTATCGAATGGTGGGGATCATTGCGGGATGTTTTATTGTGACCTTACTGCTAGCAGCAGTAAGAGAAATAAGCTGGTTTATCGGACTTTATTTTTTGTGGGGCATTCTTCTTGGGGCAACAACGCCAGTATTAACCGCATTAATATCTCGCTCAACCGCTGAAAGTAAACAGGGTTATATTTTGGGACTGGTGCAAAGTATTAGCCAGTTTGCCTCTATGGTTGGTATTGCGCTGGGGGGCGGAATACTTGTTTGGCCTGGGTTGACCACGTTGTTTTTGTGTGTGGCGGTGATGTATTGCATTACTTTAATTATTACGCTGAAAATGAGTTACTCTTCAAAAAACACTAACCAAAAATAGGTTATTAATCATGATATTACGATTTATATTTTCTATTGTATTGTTGTATTCATCAATGGCTTACTCACAGCAAGTTGTAACACCTGTTACTGATCTACTTGGCAGAACCGTGAATGTCAAATTACCGGTACAGCGCGTCATTTTGGGGGAAGGACGACAGCTTTATTTAGTGGCTATGTTTGATAAAGAAAATCCAGCACAAAGGATAGTCGCTTGGCGAAAAGATTTAATACAGTCCGATCCGGCCACATGGCAGCAGTACCGACAACAATTTCCACAGTTGGCAAAAATCCCTACCTTTGGTGGCAGCGAACAAGGAACGTTTGATATAGAGCAGGCGATTAATCTGCAACCTGATGTCATCATCATGAATATGGACGCACGCAATACTATTGTTGATGCTGGACACGAAGCTACACTAGCCCGAGCGGGTATTCCCATTGTTTATGTCGACTTTCGCTATGATCCTATTGCACACATTCCTCCAACAGTGACGTTATTTGGTAAATTATTTGGCCAACCAGATCGCGCAGAAGCTTATTTAACATTCCGTGATAAAGAGTTACAACGAGTGACATCTCGAGTTGAACAATTACAGGGGGCATTGCCAAAAGTATTTTTAGAGCGTCTTGGGGGTTATTCAGAAGAGTGCTGTATGACCTTTGGTAAAGGGAGTTTTGGCCGTTTTGTTAAAATAGCGGGGGGGGATAATATTGCCGACAATCTTGCTCCGGGAACCTTTTTTACGCTAAATCCAGAAAAAGTGGTTGTTGCAAATCCCGATATTGTGATTATTACCAGCGGCAATTTTCAGGCATTTGTGCCGGGTGGAAAGTGGATCCCACTTGGGCCGGGGATTAATATTCAACAATCAAAACACCGACTCGCATGGTTTACGACTCGCCCTGCTTATGTTGATAGTAATGCTCGCCGTCGTGGCGCATTTTTTGCTATTTGGCATCAGTTCTATAATAGTCCCTATGATGTTATTGCTATCCAGCAGCTAGCTAAGTGGATACATCCCCAATTATTTGCTGATCTTGATCCTGATGACACATTCCGTCGTTTACATCAAGAATTTCTACCCATCTCATATCAGCCGGGATATATGATTGATTTGGAAAAAGAGGGGAGGTAAATATGGAGTATGATGTCGTGTTATATCCCATTGCCTTGCTCCGTCCTTCAGAAGAAGTCAACATGGCTCATGTTGAAGCTTTAACTAAGGAAATAGTCCGTTGCCAAAGATGGACAACACCTATACCCATTGAAAAAGAGACCGGAATTATTATGGACGGTAATCATAGGTATCAAGTCGCTCATCATCTTGCTCTCACTTATATTCCTTGTGTGTTGCTTGATTACACTGATACACGCATAACTGTGTATGATTGGCAGAATGGACGAGCGTTTAGCCCATTAAGAATAAGGGAGCAGATATTAAAGCAAGGTAATATTTTCCCTTATAAAACTACTCGACATCTATTTTCTCCAAGCCTTCCGGCCGTTAATTTTCCGCTTGAACAGTTAGTTGAAAAAATAGCTAGTAATCATCTGAATGTTTTCAAGTTAGGTGTTGGTAGGTGACCATTAACAGTGGGAAAATTAAATAGCTTAGTATTTATTTGATTTGATGGATAAAACAGCAACGTAATTTTAGCTTGATTAGTCGTATCAAGCTAAGGTTTAATAAGATACTTCTTAATTGCGCAAATAAAAGTCATTTTTCATTTTTGTTGCGCAACAATGTGGTGGTGTAATGTTATTTTCCGCGTTTATCGTAATAAATGCTGTTTAAATCAAAGAATTATTGATTTTCACTGATTACGATAGCCACCTTTGTGGATTTTTTATATTGCGGTTTTTTGCCCGCATTGAGAGAATCAGCTATCTAGATGCTTTTTATCCGACTTGGAGTAGAAAATGACCACTCGTAAAACCCTTGCAAATGCGATCCGTTTTTTAAGCATGGATGCAGTGCAAAAAGCCAAATCAGGGCACCCTGGTGCACCTATGGGCATGGCTGATATTGCAGAAGTATTATGGCGTGATTTTTTAAATCATAATCCAACTAATCCTCACTGGGCAGATCGTGACCGTTTTGTTTTATCTAACGGCCATGCTTCAATGCTGATTTATAGCTTATTACATCTGTCTGGTTATCAAGTTTCTTTAGATGATCTAAAAAATTTCCGTCAGCTGCATTCTAAAACACCGGGTCACCCAGAATATGGTTATACCCCAGGTGTTGAAACTACCACGGGTCCTTTAGGTCAAGGGATTGCTAACGCAGTAGGTTTTGCGATCGCAGAACGCACATTAGCGGCTCAATTTAACCGTCCTGGTCACGATATCGTAGATCACTACACCTACGCCTTTATGGGTGATGGTTGTATGATGGAAGGTATCTCTCACGAAGTATGCTCTTTAGCAGGTACTTTACAGTTAGGTAAACTGATTGCATTTTACGATGACAATGGCATTTCTATTGATGGTAAAGTACATGGTTGGTTTACTGATAATACTGCTGAACGTTTCGAAGCGTATGGCTGGCATGTGATTAGTGGTATTGATGGTCATGATGCAGCGAGTATTAAAGCTGCGATTGAAACCGCACAACAAATTACTGATAAGCCTTCACTGTTAATTTGCAAAACCACTATTGGTTTTGGTTCTCCTCATAAAGCAGGCACTGCCGATTCTCACGGTTCACCATTAGGTGATGCAGAAATTGCAGAAACTCGTAAAGCTCTGGGCTGGGAGTATGGTCCTTTTGAAATTCCACAAGAGATCTACAAAGAGTGGGATGCTAAAGAAGCTGGTAAAGCAAAAGAAGCTGCGTGGGACGCTAAATTTGCTGAGTATGCAGCACAATTCCCTGAATTAGCAGCTGAATTTAAACGTCGTATGTCTGGCGAATTACCTGCAAATTGGGAAAAAGAGTCAACAGCCTTTATTGAGCAGTTGCAACATAACCCAGCGAGTATTGCTAGCCGTAAAGCATCACAAAATACATTAGAAGCGTTTGGTAAAGTTTTACCTGAGTTTATGGGTGGCTCTGCTGACCTTGCACCAAGTAACTTAACTATGTGGTCTGGCTCTAAAGCATTAAATGAAGATAAAGCCGGTAACTACATCCATTATGGTGTTCGCGAATTCGGTATGTCTGCCATTATGAATGGTATTGCATTACACGGTGGTTTTGTTCCTTACGGCGCTACCTTCCTGATGTTTATGGAATATGCACGTAATGCGGTACGTATGGCTGCACTGATGAAAATCCGCAGTATCTTTGTTTATACCCATGACTCTATCGGTTTAGGTGAAGATGGTCCTACTCACCAACCTGTTGAGCAAATGGCAAGTCTGCGTGTAACACCAAATATGAGTACATGGCGCCCATGTGACCAAGTTGAGTCAGCAGTAGCATGGAAATACGCTGTTGAGCGTAAAGATGGTCCAACTGCGCTCATCTTCTCTCGTCAAAACCTTGCTCAACAGCCACGTACTCCAGAGCAACTGGCTAATATCGAGAAGGGTGGTTATATCCTGAAAGATTGTGACGGTACACCTGAACTTATCTTTATTGCTACGGGTTCTGAAGTTGAATTAGCTGTTAATGCTTACGATCAATTAACAGCAGAAGGCCGTAAAGTCCGTGTGGTTTCAATGCCAGCAACAGATGCATTTGATAAACAAGATGCTGATTATCGTGAAGCAGTATTACCTGCAGCGGTTAAAGCTCGTGTTGCTATTGAAGCGGGTATCGCGGATTACTGGTTTAAATATGTTGGTCTTGATGGTGTGATTGTCGGTATGCATAGCTTCGGTGAATCTGCTCCTGCAAACGAACTGTTTGCTGAGTTTGGTTTTACTGTTGAAAATGTGGTTACACAGGCAAAAACTCTACTTAAATAATCAATAAATGTTAACAAGAGCACATTTTTGGGAATAATTTCTCAGATGTGCTCTTTTTTTATGCTTCCCCCTTTTTTTGCTATTGCGATTTTCTCTCATTTCTCGTAATCTGAATACCAATAAGCTGAACCGTTTCAGTTGTGCTAAAAATGTCGGTGACCGCACATTTTTTAGTTTTACTTGATTTATCGTTGTTGATTAGTCAATTGCTCGATTATTCTAGGCGGTTGCGTAATTACGAGTTATCAAGGAAGTTACATGACAATTAGAGTTGCTATTAACGGTTTTGGTCGAATAGGGCGTAATGTGTTAAGAGCGCTTTATGAATCTGGAAAGCGGGCTGAAATAAGCGTTGTTGCAATAAATGAATTGGCTGATGCAACAGGTATTGCTCATTTGCTTAAATATGACTCAAGCCATGGTCGCTTTGCTTGGGATATTCGTGTTAATAATGACTTATTGCAAGTGGGTGATGATGCAATCCGTCTTTTCCATCATGCCGATATTGCAGACTTACCTTGGGGTGAGTTAGGTATTGATGTGGTACTTGATTGTAGTGGCGTTTATGGATCTCGTGCCGATGGTGAGGCGCATATTGCTCAAGGGGCAAAGAAAGTGCTCTTTTCTCATCCGGGAACGATAGATCTTGATGCTACGGTGGTATTCGGTGTTAATCAACATGAACTGAAAAAACAGCACCGCATCGTCTCTAATGCCTCTTGTACCACAAATTGTATTATCCCGATTATTAAAATGATGGATGATGCTTTTGGTATAGAGTCAGGTACAGTGACGACAATCCATGCTGCGATGAATGATCAACCTGTTATTGATGCATATCATAAAGATTTACGTCGTACACGAGCCGCAGGACAATCGATTATTCCGGTTGATACCAAATTAGCTGCCGGTATTACACGGATTTTCCCGAAATTTAAAGATCATTTCGAGGCAATTTCTGTACGAGTTCCTACAATTAATGTGACAGCAATTGATTTAAGTGTCACGGTAAAAAATGCTGTAAATGTGTTAGATGTCAATAAGTTAATTCAAAAATCAGCAACTGGCGCATTTCGTGGTATAGTGGATTACACAGAATTGCCATTAGTCTCAACAGATTTTAACCACGACCCTCATAGTGCCATTGTTGATGGTACACAAACAAGAGTCAGTGGGCAGCATCTGATTAAAACGTTAGTCTGGTGTGATAATGAATGGGGCTTTGCTAACCGAATGCTTGATACAACGTTAGCTATGGCTGCAACTGGTTTTAAATAATCATGTATTAATGACGGTACTCAGCAATAGCACATTATGTGATAATGCGCGGTACTGAACAGAAGATTACTAAATTTTAGAGAATCAATGAGAGGATTCATCATGTCTGTAATTAAGATGACCGATTTAGACCTGGCCGGTAAACGAGTACTAATTCGTGCTGACCTGAACGTTCCAGTGAAAGATGGAAAAGTAACTTCAGATGCACGTATTCGTGCTTCATTACCGACTATTGAAGCGGCTTTAAAACAAGGCGCTAAAGTTATGGTAACTTCACACTTAGGCCGTCCTACTGAAGGTGAGTACAACGAAGAGTTCTCTTTAAAACCAGTTGTTGACTATCTGAAAGAGAAATTATCTGCACCCGTTAGCCTAGCAAAAGACTATTTAAACGGTGTTGATGTTAATGCAGGTGAATTAGTTGTACTTGAAAACGTTCGTTTTAATAAAGGCGAAAAGAAAGACGACGAAACGCTGTCTAAGCAATATGCTGCATTATGTGATGTCTTTGTCATGGATGCATTCGGTACGGCTCACCGTGCTCAAGCGTCAACACACGGTGTTGCTAAGTTTGCGGATATCGCTTGCGCGGGTCCTCTGTTATCAGCAGAGCTTGAAGCATTAGGCAAAGCATTAGATAAACCAGAGCGTCCAATGGTGGCTATCGTTGGTGGCTCTAAAGTATCTACTAAATTAACAGTTTTAGATTCATTATCAAAAATTGCTGACCAATTAATCGTTGGTGGTGGTATTGCTAACACCTTTATCGCAGCAGAAGGTCATTCTGTAGGTCGTTCATTATATGAAGCAGACCTTGTTGACGATGCGAAAAAATTAATGGAAAAATGCGATATTCCAGTACCAACTGATGTCCGTGTTGCGACAGAATTCTCAGAAACAGCGCCAGCTGTACTGAAATCAGCAAATGACATCAAAGATGATGAACAAGTATTAGATATCGGTGATGTGACGGCTGAACGTTTAGCTGAAATCCTGAAAAACGCCAAAACCATTCTGTGGAATGGCCCTGTGGGTGTCTTTGAATTCCCTAACTTCCGTAAAGGTACTGAAGTGATTGCTAAAGCGATTGCTGATAGTGATGCTTTCTCTATCGCTGGCGGTGGTGATACATTAGCGGCTATCGATTTATTTGATATCGCAGATAAAATCTCTTACATTTCAACCGGTGGTGGTGCTTTCTTAGAATTCGTAGAAGGTAAAAAGCTTCCTGCGGTTGCTATGCTGGAAGAACGCGCTAAACAGTAATTAAGTCACGCTCATACAGGTAGAGTGTAAAACTCTGCCTGTTCCAAATATAGGATCTTATTACATGTCTAAAGTTTTTGATTTCGTAAAACCGGGTGTCATCACTGGTGATGATGTACAAAAAGTATTTGCAGTAGCAAAAGAAAATAATTTTGCTCTGCCTGCAGTTAACTGCGTAGGTACAGACTCAATTAATGCTGTATTAGAAGCAGCTGCGAAAGTGCGTTCTCCTGTTATTGTTCAATTCTCTAATGGTGGTGCTGCATTTATCGCAGGTAAAGGTCTTAAAGCTGAAGCGCCACAACAAGCGGCTATCCTAGGTGCTATTTCTGGTGCTCACCATGTACACCAAATGGCAGAATACTATGGTGTTCCTGTTATTTTACACACTGACCACTGTGCGAAAAAACTGTTACCTTGGATTGATGGTCTGTTAGATGCAGGTGAAAAACACTATGCGAAAACAGGTAAACCACTATTCTCTTCTCATATGATTGACTTATCAGAAGAGTCATTAGAAGAAAATATTGAAATCTGTTCTAAATATTTAGCGCGTATGGCTAAAATCGATATGACTTTAGAAATCGAATTAGGCTGTACTGGTGGTGAAGAAGATGGCGTTGATAACACAGGTATGGATAGTTCTGCGCTATATACCCAACCTGAAGACGTTGCTTACGCTTATGAAAAACTAAATGCTATCAGCCCACGTTTCACTATCGCTGCATCATTTGGTAATGTTCACGGCGTTTATAAACCAGGTAACGTTCAATTAACACCAAAAATTCTTCGTAACTCACAAGACTATGTGTCAGAGAAATACAATCTGCCACACAATAGCTTAAACTTTGTTTTCCACGGTGGTTCTGGTTCATCTGCAGAAGAAATCAAAGAAGCTGTAAGCTACGGTGTTGTGAAAATGAATATCGATACCGATACTCAATGGGCAACTTGGGACGGTATCTTACAGTTCTACAAAAAGAACGAAGGCTATTTACAAAGCCAATTAGGTAATCCAGAAGGCGCTGATAAACCTAACAAGAAATACTATGATCCACGTAACTGGTTACGTCATGGTCAAACATCAATGGTTGTTCGTTTAGAGCAAGCATTTAAAGAGCTAAATGCGATTGATGTTCTGTAATACAATTTTATTGTAATACACCTAAAAAACCCGCTTAGTATGCGGGTTTTTTGTTGGTTGTTAGCACTAGGTACGATGGTATTGGGCTATTTAGTTTCGGTTATATTTGTCATTAAAGGTTTGGTCTGAAATACACAGATAATAAATTCCTTCAATAAAACCGATAATAGCGGGTATCCCCGTCCAGCAAAAAATGAGATATAAAATCCCCATTCCTACTTTACGAAGATAGAATTTATGTATTCCTAGCCCACCAAGAAAAATAGCTAATAATGCGGCTGCTAGTTTATTTTTATCATTCATTAATATCTGCTCCTATTACCAATCATTGGTTTTTAATCATGAATATTGATTATTAGACAATGCTAAATATTGCCAGTTTCAATTAAAGGTACTATTTATAAGATAGATTAAAACCAGAAAAAAGAAAAAAAGAGAAGAACACTAATCATAAATAATAAAAGATTAAGGTTGTAGAAGATTTAATCGCTAAGCGTTTTTATAAGAGATAAAAAAAGCGCCTTTCTAGGCGCTTTGTCTGTGATAAGCAAAGGTGTTTGCTTATTTACTTAATCATTTTACTCTCTTCTTTCATCATGCGGTTTAGTAAAGGTACTGTTGCCCACATAATCAAGCCAACCACTAAGGTAACGATACCGATTTTGCCAAACACATCAGTATAAATAGGCAGTGTTTGTAGTGGATCGGTAATACCTTCAGGTGGGGCGGTAAAGGTTGCTACATGGCCTCCTAACAGGTAAGCCGTCGCTTGTGTTAAGAACCACATACCTAAAATAAAGCCCATCATATATTGCGGTACGAAAGCGGCAATCATCGCTAAGCCTAATGCACTGATCATCAATTCCCCTAGACTTTGGAAGAGATAAATCAGTACAACAAACCAAGGTGATGTTAAACCTTGAGCATCAGCAAACCACATACCTGAAGCGGCAGCGGTTAGGAAGCCTAATGAGCATAAAAGCATACCTGTGGTAAATTTTGCCGGCATGGATAAATCTTTGCCTTTCGCGCCAAAATGGCTATAAGCCATTGCTAAGATAGGGCTGGCAATAATGATCCAAAATGGATTTAATGCTTGGAAACTCACCGGGTTAATATCAAAGCCTAACAGGGTATGGTGAACATTATGGATAGCAAAGAAGTTAAGTGAGGTTGGCATCTGAGCGTAGAGAATATAGAAAATAACAGCTTCTAACATCAGAACAAATGCAACATACATTTTATTACGTGCCACTCTGTCTTTTTGTTTAAAGGCTTCACGAAAATAAATGATAACCACAACAATAGACAAGCTGATTAAAACGATGTTAGCAATCATCACATTGTGCAACAACCATGCACAAATAAAGACCATAGCGACAGAGCCTGCAATAACTAATAGCAGTTTGTTGAAATTCATTGGCAGGTGATCTGGCTCAGAACCAATATTCACGACCATTTTACGGCAGAAAAAATAGACCAATATGGCCATTATTAAGCCGATACCACAAATATTATAAGTCAGTGCATAGCCGTAGCGATCGGCAAGAACGGGGGCAATAGATAAGGAGATTAATGAACCAACATTAATCGACATATAAAATAGTGTAAATGCACCATCAAGACGGGGATCTTTAGGTTTATAGCATTTAGCTAATAGGCTTGCTGGGTTTGCTTTAAATAAACCGTTACCTACTGCGATAGTGGCTAAAGCATAAAAGATTAAATTAGGATACATAATTGACATGCCGGTCATAAAATAACCGATAGCCAATACGATAGCCCCTAAAACAATGGTTCGTTTAGTACCTAATAGATGGTCACCAACATAACCACCAATAGAAATAAGCCCATAAACTAATGCGGAGAATGCACCAAAAGTAATAAAAGCTTGTTCTTGAGAGAATCCGAGTTTACTAACAAAATAAACGGCAAGAATACCTTGTACGCCGTAGTAACCAAAACGTTCCCATAATTCCACAAAGAAAATCATAAAGAATGGTTTAGGCTGTTGTAATAAACCGACTTTAGCGGGTTTATCCATATCTTTAATGCCCCTAATTATTATTTATTTTCAACAACGATGCTATTTACTCAAATTCACGATGAATGTTACACCCTGATAACATTATCTGTTGTATTTAGAGTGATGTTTGCAAATTTAAGATGGTGATCAGTAAGTCCGGTAGACTAATATATTGATAGAATGACTTCTCAAAGGTTGATCACACTGTTAGTAAGATTAATACCAGATTGAAAAAAATAGTCATTAATTTATTTTCAATTAAAGTGATTTAATTGATCTTTGGTATAAATAATCACCAAAAAGAGCCTGTTTTGTTTATATTTTAAGCTTAATAAAGCTGATAAAATATAAGCATAAAAATAGAGTGGAAGGGATATTTATATCGTGACTAATTGATTTTCTAAAGAAAAAGTTTTCTTATAATTTTAATAATTTCTTTTATAACAAACAGATGTTAAAAATAGTTTAATAAAACGCTGATAGCTCTATTTTAGGATAAAATGAAATAAATATGCATGAAGTGCGGGTAATTATTTAAAATTTAACAAAGGTAATAAAAACGCCTTTATTAATAATGAAGGATTTAAATTGATACCCTCTTCAAAATAATAAAGTGCGTTTTTGTTTTTAATATTAGCTAATTAAGCGGTGGTTGTGACTAATTTATGTTTAACGGGATGGAAGCGACGCTTAAAATAAATTAAGCCATCGCCATCTTCTCGAACCGCAATATTTTTTATCTCTGCCATATAAACAAAGTGAGTACCTACTTGGCGTACATCGTAAATATCACCTTCTAGGCTAGCGAGTGCATTGGTTAATATCGGTTGCTGCAATGCGCCATATTGCCATCCTGGTTGGGTAAAGCGATCAGCCATTGCCAGACCTGTCATACCGGCAAAATGGCAAGCCATCTCTTCTTGTTCATGATTTAAAATATTGATACTTAATTTGCCATTTTCTTGAAACGTACTATTCATTTGGCTTTTACTATTGATGCAAATCATCACTGTCGGTGGAGTATCGGTAACTGAACATACAGCTGTTGCTGTTAAACCACAGCATCCTGCATCACCATTAGTTGCGACAATATTAACGGCAGCACCTAAGCTTGCCATTGCATCCCGAAAAAGTGGGTTAGCCTGTTTTTCATCAGACATTTTTTACTCCTACTGCCAGACTTCTCATCTGTGGGCGTCTTCACTTAAAATAACCATTAGTTAGAAAATCAGAATTTATCTAACTAGTGCCGCTTCACAAAGTTGTAATGATCTTGCTGATTTCTTTGCTGTGTGAATTTAAAGCCGTAACGCTACCTCGCATTAGCCAAGAGATCAATCTTTCTTTGTTACAACCTGTTAACTTTATCTCAAAAAGTCGTGAGACAACCTTATCGCTGGTTGTTATTATTCCTAATAAGTCAAGAAAAGCGATAGGTAAATCAGGTGATTTAGCCTAGTTTGCTGATAAATAACACGAAATGACACATATTATCCTGTTATTTTTTGGGGATATTACGCGTTTTGTCTGAGAAAAGTACTAAGGTCATCAATTGCTAAAATAGCCTAAAATGTTAGAAATTGAGTCAAGTTTATTTATTTGTTAATATGATTAATTGTAATAAAAAGTCTATTCTTAGAATATTATTCATTTATAACTATAACGAGTTATAATTTTCACCGGCTAGATTGAGTGATTTTTCATCAATTTATCTATCAATAAAGAGCTTCTGATTATGCATGAGTCATTAACAATCGCGCTATTGCAAGCACGGGAATCTGCGATGGGATTTTTTCGCCCCGTTCTTAAAGAGCATAATCTGACAGAGCAGCAGTGGCGGATCATCCGAGTTCTTGCTGATAAGCGCTCTATCGATTTTCACGAATTAGCACAAAAAACCTGTATCCTGCGTCCAAGTTTGACAGGTATTTTGATTAGAATGGAAAGAGATGAGCTAATTTGTCGATTAAAACCAGTGAGTGATCAACGTAAATTATTCGTTTCTCTATCAACCAATGGGCAAAATTTATATGATAAAATCCAGCCTAAGATAGAAGAAGGGTACCAATTACTCGAACAAAAGTTTTCTACAGAAAAACTGCAACATTTATCTATCTTACTGAAAGAACTGATAGCGTTAAATCCAGAAAATAGTCATTCAACTGAAAAATAACATGTGTGCACCAAGAAAAAAGAGATGATGTTATACCATCATCTCTTTTGTTTTTATGTAATAGGTGAAATTACCTTTTACCTAATACGTGTAAGAAGTGAATATGTTTTTCATACTGATCGAGTATGTCATGAATAATTTGTTCTTTTGTCCAGCCCATGACATCGTAATCTTGCCCACCTTCTTTGAGATGAATTTCAGCACGATAGTATTTATGCTCTTCATCTTTTTCTTCATCTGTTAAGCCGGCTAGCGCGAAAGCGGGTTGAGTATAGAATCGTAATCGTACTTCATAAAAGAAGTTCATATCCTCACCCAAGTCCACTTCAAAGCCGATGCGATCTTCTTCTTCGTCATGGATATAGCATTGAATACCTTGTTTGCTTAATTCTGCCGACACCATTTCCATGGAAGGATTAACGACTTCTTCCATAAAACGTTTTACATGTGAACGTTTAGGAAAATAAGCAATATTTCTTAATCGACGTTGCCAAGGAATAGGATTACGGCTAGCCGGTGGGGCGATAGTCGTCATCTGTTGGCTATCTCGCTTATAAACATCCACTCGCAATGCCTTAATTAATCCATAAATTGATGCCAATAGCACGATGGCAAATGGTAACGCACTGGCAATGGTGACAGTTTGTAATGCTGATAAGCCTCCCGCCAATAATAAGGTAATGGCTGAAATACCCATTAATGCAGCCCAGAAGATACGTTGCCATACAGGGGTTTCTGAATCTCCTCCTGACGCTAGGGTATCAACCACCATTGCACCGGAGTCTGCTGAGGTGACAAAAAAGACAATGACCATCAGCATTGCGACAAAGGAAAGCACTGATGAGAATGGAAAATAGTTTAAGAATTCAAACAGTGCTAATGACACATCTTGTTGTACTATATTCGCAAGAACTTCTGCACCTTTATCTTTAATTAAATAGATAGCGGTATTACCAAAGACAGTCATCCAAAGTAAGGTAAAGCCAGCTGGAACAAAGAGTACGCCGACAACAAACTCACGAATAGTACGACCACGGGAGATCCGTGCAATAAACATACCGACAAAAGGCGACCACGATAACCACCAGCCCCAATAAAGCAGTGTCCATCCACCTAACCAATCACTTGATTTTGGCTCGTAGGCATAAAGATTAAACGTTTTACTCACTATTTCTGATAAATAGCCCCCTGTATTTTCAACAAACGATTTTAAAATCAATACAGTAGGGCCAAGAATAATGACTAATAAAAGAAGAATAACGGCTAAACCAAGGTTAAGCTCGGATAAAAAACGGATACCTTTTTCTAATCCAGAGACAACCGAAATAGTAGCAAGCCCGGTGATAACAACAATTAAAACCACTTGCACGGTTGGATTAATTGGAATATCGAATAGATGGTTTAAACCGGCATTAACTTGTAGAACACCAAAACCCAGTGAAGTTGCGACACCAAATACAGTGCCCATCACAGCAAAAATATCTACCGCATGCCCAATAGGGCCATAAATACGGTCGCCAATGATAGGATAAAGGGCGGAACGTAACGTTAATGGCAAACCATGGCGGTAGCTAAAAAACGCCAGAATTAATGCCACGATGGCGTAAATAGCCCAAGCATGTAATCCCCAGTGGAAGAAAGTCAAACGCATAGCTTCTTTGGCGGCTTCAATCGTCTGCGCATCCCCTGTGGGTGGCATTAAATAGTGCATAACGGGTTCTGCGACACCAAAGAACATCAGCCCAATACCCATACCTGCTGAAAACAGCATCGCGAACCAAGCAAAATAGCTAAAATGTGGACGAGCATGATCAGGGCCTAATTTTATTTCGCCAAAGCGCGATAGCCCTAAATAAGTCACACTCAGCAAAACCAATGCTACGGCTAAAATATAAAACCAGCTCGCGTTGGTGAAAAGGTTTTCCTGAAGGTGCCCTAGCTTGTCATTAGCGAGTTCAGGAAATAGCGCTGAAAACCCTACGACGAGCATAATAAGTATTGCGGAGGTGTAAAATACGGGAGGATTAATTTTCATCCTAATTTTTTTTGGTGTGATTTCATTTTGTTGGCTCATAGTTAACCTATTTTTGTTATTTTTCTTAGAAAAAACTTTTCGATATTGCAATCTAGCATGTTAGTGGTATCGCTAGGAAAGAAAAGTTTGTAAGAAAATTTGAATAAAACATCAGATGATCTTGAAGCTTTATAAAAGAACGGAAATAAATTATATTTTTCCGTAAGGTGAAGAAAATTACAATTAAATCAATTCATTATCATATGTTTTTAGTCAGCGTCTTGACGCTTTAATAGGTTTCTCCTGTTGAAAAAAGGATAGTATGGTTACATTTTTTGCTTAATCGATCAACTCCTGTTTGTTTTTTACACAAAAAAAGCCAGTAAAATATTACTGGCTTTTTCAACATCAAAATTTCTGAAATGAAATTATTTATTGTCAGCCTTTAGAGAATCAATTTTTTGCTTTGCTTGATCGTTTAGCTCATCGGCTTTATCAAGCGCTTTATCTTTAGTATCTTGCGCTTGCTGTTTTACATCATCACTGGTTTTAGCCGCATCTTCTTTTAGTTGCGCTGCTTTGTCGCTAGCATTTTGTTTTAAGTTATCTGCAGTGGTATTAGCGTTTTGTTTCACTTCTTCTGCTTTACCAGCCAGTTTGTCACTTTCATTATTTAAACTTTGTTTGATTTCATCTGCTTTTGCACTTGCAGAATCTTTTAGTTCATCTGTTTTTTGTGCAATGCTCTCTTTTAATGCATCGGTTTTTTGATCGGCTTGTGCTTTAAGCTCTGCAGCTTTATCTTCAGCTTGCTCTTTTAGCTTGGCCGCATCTTGTTTTAATTCGTCAGCTGTCGCTGATGCACTCTCTTTTAAATCAGCGGCTTTTTCTTTAGCTTGATCTGTTAATTCTTTTGCTTTGTCTTGAGCCGTTTCATTTACTTGGGTTGCTGTCTCTTTTGCTTTATCAATACCTTCATCCACTTTTTTCGATGAATCATCACAACCTGCTGTAATGGTAACAAGACCTGCTAGAATTAAAGATGCCAGTAATTTTTTGTTCATGTTTCTCTCCAGAGAATGTATCCAAAACATATCGATGATATCTCGCATAACTAGTATTAAAAGCGAGAGGTTATTGAGTTGATATTTTATATATTATCTTAACCCCCAATAAAATAAGTATAGTGAGAGTCTGAAAATCAACAAGGTTAAGTATATTAAGTGATTACCACTAGTCAAATATATTAGATTTGTAAGGTTAATATCTGTCAGATTTCTCTCAATGGTATGTTTTATGCTTTATAATTACAGTGTGAATCGTTTTGCAAAGGTGCTTAAGAAATGGAATATTATCTGCTTGTGGTTATCAAGTTTATTATTGGTTTTACAATAATTTTGGCTCATATGAATATTTCAGGGAAGACACAACTCTCTCAACTAACTCCCATTGATTTTATTGGTAATTTTGTTTTAGGGGGAATTATGGGAGGGGTTATTTACACAGATGCAATCCCGCTTTACCAATATGTTATTGTCTTTTTGATAGGCGTATTTTTTATTTCTTTTCTCAATTATATCAGTAAAAAATTTAATTTTTTCCGAGCAGTAGCGATAGGTAATCCGATCCCGATTATTAAAAAGGGAAGATTTATTATGGAAAACATTACTGAGAAGAAAAATAAGATTGATATTCTTAATATCACCTCTAGGTTACATGCCCAAGGAATTCATTCTTTTCAAGAAGTTAATTATGCTCAAATTGAACCTGATGGACAAATAACGGTGGTGTGTGATGGTGCTAAAATGCCCTCTATCATTATTATGAAAGATGGTGTTATCCGAACTTCTGAACTTGAGCAGATAGAACGAGATGAAGATTGGTTAAACGAAGAGATGAAAAAACAACATATAGAGAACCCAGAAGATGTTTTTTTAGCCGAATTTTGGGATGGTAAAGTCAATTTCATTTTGCAAGACGGTAAGATCAAACACGATTTCATTCCGACTGCTGAGTAGCAATATTCGGTGAAAGATTAAAAGCAACGATTAATACTATCTCAAGAGTCGTTATCGTTGCTTTATTTTGATTTGGCATTAGTTAAAGTTTGAATGTCTCAAAATCACTGGCGATTTGTGTATTGTCAAATACAGTATGACATTCCGCTAATAGCTCGGGGGTTTCTTTAGGTGAATAGCGACTACTGATATGAGTAATGATTAATCGCTTAGCATTCGCTTTTTTGGCTAACTCAGCTGCCTGTATGGTACTTGAATGTCCACGACTATTGGCTTTATCAGCCATGTCATGTTTAAAGGTTGCTTCATGGACAATAACATCGGCATTCTCAGCGAGTTTAACTGCATTAGGCGTTGGTTGTGTATCGCCAAAAATCACAATACAACGGCCTTTGATCTCTGTGCTTAGATAATCTTTTCCATCTATGATCCGTCCATCAGGTAGTGTAACGGTTTTCCCTTGTTTTAATAATTTATACCAAGGGCCTCTAGGGATATTCTCTGCCTCTAGCTTGTCAGCATTGAGTTTACCTGGTTTATTGTCTTCTTCTAGACGATAACCAAAGCAGGGGACAGGATGTGATAATGCGCCACAACTTACACGTATACCTTCTTCTTCAAAAAGAAAACCATCTTGTTCTATTTCAATAATATCTAAAGGGTAAGTGAGATAAGATTGGCTTAATGTAAGGGCTGTTTCTATAAATGCCTTAATGCCTGTAGGCCCATAAATGGTTAACGGGTTTTCTGTGCCCCCCATTGAACGGCTACAGAGTAGTCCGGGTAAACCAAAAATATGATCACCATGTAAATGGGTAATAAAAATCTTATTAATGCGTGATAGCTTTACATGGCTATGTAAGATCTGATGCTGGGTCGCCTCTCCACAATCGAACATCCACAGACTTTTTTGTTTATTTTGTAAATCAAGCACCATACTGGTGACGTTGCGATCTTTAGAAGGTACGCCTGCATTAGTGCCTAAAAAGGTAAGTTCCATAATGAAATCCTGATCTCCATGGTGAATTTTTAACATTCATCTTAATCGTAATGGTATCTAAACTAAATAAAATTCTGCAACTGTGATTAAGATAATCTTCTCATTAAAGTTGATATGAATAATAGTGTGAATAAAAGATAATATACTTTATTTACTAAAATTAAATTTCTCTGATTAACGATTTAAATGTATCTGTTTTTATACAAACAGAATGAATGGGGCATATTCTTAATTTGTTTATTTTTTTTAATAAAGTTTAAAGTTCTTATTGAAAAAATAAAAAAAGTAAAATTTAAATTATGATTTTTTGAGTAAATAAAAAATAAACATATCTTACAAATTGAAATACTTTTTGTGTTTTTTTTACAATTTTAGTTTTTAATTTTTATCTTAAAAAGTTGTTTTGTTAATACAATGTAATGATATTAATTCTGTCTAATCAGAAAATATTCCATTATGAAGGTTTAATTTCTATATAGTTCTTTTTTATTATTTGGTTACAGCATTATTTAATTTTATTATGTCTATTTCTTAGTAAGTTAATGCTTTCAATTTTCTAATTAATTTCTTGTTTTTCATACTGTTAAATTTAACCGCAATATTTCAAAATAACCTTTTAGTTTTAAAATCCATTAAAAATAATTTATTGGTTTTTTATTCTGAAAAATCATCGTTATTGAATAATAAAAGTTATAATATTGTATCTTTTTTGTACTTATATGTAAATTTATGGTTATTTGTTTTTTTGTTATAATATTAAAATAATAAAATTTATTTCTATTTATAAAAATATGTTTCCTTCAATTTTTTACACTTTATATCTAAGTATTTTGTATTTAAAAGTCTATAAATATTCTTTTTATGATGCTATTTTTGGTTTTTTTATCTAATTACTTATTTTGGGGGTAATTATAATTTGCGTAAGATGAAAAAAAATCCAATTAATATCAGTGTATTAATAAATATATATTTAATTAAATTTATCAGGTTTGACTTAAATAAAGTGGCAGAGAATAATAAACCCAACTTGATATGAGCGTTATCTAATTTCGGTTGTTAATTATTATTTATTTTATGTATTGATGATTAATTATAGAGATTAATTTTTACAATATATCAAGATATACCAAATTCATTGCGTATCTTATTCATAAAAGAGAAGTGTATCGCCTGTATGGGATTATTTTTCTTAATTGAATGTTGTTGCTTTTATACTTTATTTAACTTTTATATTTTAGGAAAACAAAATGAAATTAAAAAAACTGCATTTAGTTTTAGGGTTAGGCTTATCTATCATTGCGGGCTCTGCATTAGCGGCAGATCAAGGGCATGGTACTGTTGAATTCTATGGTTCAATTATTGATGCTCCTTGTTCTATCGATCCTGATTCAGGTGCTCAACGTATTCCATTAGGTCAAGTGTCATCTAGCGCACTGAAAGACGGTGGCCGTAGTGCATCAAAAATGTTTAAAATCAAATTATTACAGTGTTCTACTGAGACATATAAAACAGTCAAAACAACCTTTACCGGTGCTGAAGCTCCTGATGTTTTAGAGGGGGCTTTAGGTATTGAAGGGATCGCCAAAAATGCAGCTGTTGTTATCACCAATGCAGGTGGTGAACAAATCAAATTAGGTCAAGCAAGTGCCGCCCAAACATTGAATGACGGTAACAATGACTTAAATTTTGCCGCTTATTTACAAGGATCTTCCTCAAAAGCTGCTATTCCTGGTGATTTTACAGCAATAGCCACTTTTGCTTTATCTTATCAATAATAGTCGTCAAATAAAGCTTTGTATAAGGATATACAAGGCTTTGTTAACTGATGAGCTTTCTTATCGTTAGGACACTTTTGTCATCGCGCTAGATATCGATGGTGAGTAATAGTAAAACGCGCTCTTTTTATAAATACAAAAGGATTATCAAACATAGTGATATTTCATCCGTAGGGGCATTACCGATAATTGACTGTTTTGGGCTCGAATATCACTAAATGGATTAGTTAGGTTTACTTATGGCTAAATTATTCAAGACGATTGATTTAAATGTTAAACATAAAAGTAAGCAGTGCAGAGGTCGTTCTGCTACCACACTGATCTATTTCGTGATTATAGGGATGGCAAGTATTGCCAGCGAGTCATTTGCTGTTAGCAAAGATATTGAATTTAACTCAGATATTCTTGACTTAAAAGATCGAGGAAATATTGATTTATCAAGCTTTTCCCGAGCGGGATATATTACTCCTGGCAAGTATGAGTTAATTATTAATATTAATAACAATGAATTAAGTGGAACTTATCGTGTTGACTATATTGTGCCCAAAGATGATCCCAAGGCAAGCGAACCTTGTATCTCACCCATATTAGTTAAGCAGTTTGCACTCAGACCAGAATGGTTAAAAAAGTTAACTTGGAAAGATAAGGGTAATTGCCTTAATGAGGCATCGTTACCAGGTATGAGCCTGAGGACAGATTTAGGTAGTGGGGTTTTTTTTATTACTCTTCCTCAAGCTTATCTAGAGTATTCATCACCGAATTGGGAATCGCCTTCTTTTTGGGACGAAGGTATTGCTGGATTATTGTTTGATTATAACGTTAATGCCAATGTCAGAGCGCCTAGTGATGGCAAGCAGAAACAGCAGATCACCGCAAATGGTACGGCGGGGGCAAATTTAGGTGTTTGGCGTTTTCGGGCAGATTGGCAAGCAAGTTATGAGCACACTACAGGTGTATTGCATAGCACAGAAAATCACTGGAATTGGGATCAATTCTATCTTTATCGAGCGATAACGAAATGGGGCGCCCGTTTAGTCATGGGGGAGACTTACTTACGTTCAAACCTATTAGATAATTTCCGTTTTACGGGAATAAGTTTACTTACGGATGAGCAAATGTTGCCCCCTAATTTACGAGGTTATGCTCCAGAGATCACGGGAGTTGCAAAAACGAATGCAAAAGTCACTGTGAGTCAACAAGGACGGATTATCTATGAGACACAAATCGCGCCTGGGCCATTTCGTATTCAAGATCTGCATGATGCGGTAAGTGGACGCTTGGATGTTCGTATTGAAGAGCAGGACGGAACAATACAAGAATACCAAATTGATACAGCCAATATTCCTTATCTTACAAGACCGGGACGCCTTCAATATAAAGTATCTGCGGGTAAGCCTTCTCTATTAGATCATAAAACTGAAGGGCCTATTTTTGCAATGGGAGAGTTTTCTTGGGGAGTGAATAATGGTTGGTCTCTTTTTGGTGGCACTTTAGTTTCTAAGGATTATAACTCGGCCTCGCTAGGTTTTGGACGAGATCTAATGATGTTAGGTGCTATCTCTTTTGATACGACTCATTCATGGGCAACCTTCGCTAATGAGAATAAACACTATCATGGCAGTTCATATCGAATTAGCTATTCAAAGCGTTTTGAATCTATTGATGGGCAAATCACTTTTGCAGGCTATCGATTCTCTGATCGTCATTTTATGAGTATGGATCAATATTTAGATAGGCATTATCGCTATGGCGCACAAGAAAATAATAAAGAGCTTTATACCCTTACACTGAGTAAACAATTTCCTCAATGGGGACTTAGTACCTATATAAATTATAACCATCAAAGGTATTGGGATAGACCGAATAACGACTATTACAACTTCTCTTTATCAAAGTATCTCGCTATCGGGAAGTTTAAAAACATTAACATTAGCTTATCCGCTTATCGTAATCGTTTTAATGGCAATCATGACAACGGCGTGTATTTCAACATTAATTTGCCTTGGCGTGATAGAGCAACGATAAGTTATAACTCGGTCATAAATAAAGAAGGTAACTCACATAATGTCAGCTATTTCGATCGCATTGATGATAACAATAATTATCGTCTAAGTGCAGGAGTTAGTAGTCGAGGTAAACCATCGGCGGATGGTTTCTTTACACATTATGGTGATGTTGCTTTAGTAACGGCTTCAGCCAGTCATATTAACGGCGACTATACTTCGGCATCTTTATCTTTCCAAGGTGGGGCAACATTAACCACTAAAGGCGGGGATTTTCACCGTAGCAATATGCCGGGGGCAACCCGTTTGTTAATTGATACTCAAGGTGTTTCCGATGTCCCGGTAAAAAGTCTTAGTGCCATATCTCATACCAATATTTTTGGCAAGGCGGTGATCCCCGATATTAATCACTATTATCGAGGCAGTGCTTCTATCGATCTTAAACAGCTACCAGACAATGTTGAAGCACTACGTTCTATTCATCAATTAACTTTGACTGAAGGCGCTATTGGCTATCGTCAATTTGATGTGATTGCCGGACACAAAGCGATGGCAACAGTACAGTTGGCTGAAGGAGGCGTTCCGCCATTTGCAGCGACAGTAACAACGCTTAATGGTCGAGAATTAGGTGTTTTTAACGACGGTGGAAAGGTTTATTTAAGCGGTATTAATTCAGGCGATGTCTTGTATGTACATTGGGATGGTAAAAACCAATGCCAATTATCCATTCCTAAATTGGCGGATACACAACTGATCACATCACTGCTTTTAACTTGCTTTCAAAGACAGCCGACTATTTCAACATCATTCTTGGAAACAGATAAAACGCAAGCATTACCCCAACAGCCATTTCTTAGTAAATAACGCTAAGTAATAACAATAATTGATTAATAGAGAGAAGAGTAATTAAAGATGATGGCATCTAAACATTTATTTATGGTAACTACCACCTTATTAACTGGAATGGTGTTTACGTCGCAAGTTGGTGCGACAATCGCTTTAGATCGTACACGTATTATTTTTAATGGTGCTGATAAATCAGTAAGTCTGAGTATAAGTAATCAAAACAAAGAATTACCTTATTTAGCTCAAGGTTGGCTAGAGAACGAGCAAGGAGAAAAAATAGAAACACCTCTTATTGTATTACCTCCTATTCAGCGTATTGAACCTGGGAATAAGAGCCAAGTGAAAGTGCAATCATTACCTGATATTGCACAACTACCTCAAGATAGAGAGAGTGTTTTTTATTTTAATTTACGTGAGATCCCTCCACGTAGTGATAAACCCAACGTATTACAAATTGCACTACAAACGCGGATAAAATTGTTCTATCGACCAAAATCTATTTATGCCACCCAAACTGATTTAAGTAATCCATGGCAGGAAAAAATTACCTTAACAAAGCAGGGGGAGAGTTATGTTGTGCATAATCCCACACCCTATTATATCACTATTGTTGATGGTCTAACGGATCTGAAAGGGAAAAGCTTAGAAGGATTTACCCCTATCATGGTAGCGCCTCAAGGGCAGGAAAAACTCAATTTAACGGTTTCTACGCTGGGGGCTTCTCCGGTATTAAGTTACATCAATGATTACGGTGGTCGTCCAAGATTGAAATTTAGCTGCGATAGTCGTGAATGTAAGGTGATAGAAACAGACCAAGGAAATTAATAGGTATATTTATGAAACAGCAGATTAATAAAAATAGTCTTGTATCAATATTGGTACTATTGAGCTTTTTTATCACAACAAATGTAACTGCTGTGACACCGGTTTTGTCAAGTACGGGACTATCACAAAATTCGCCTATTACACCTATTTATCCGATCCCTATCAATATAAAAGGGTACGTTATCGCTCACCCTCCTTGCATGATCAATGAGGGCAAAACGGTAGAAGTGAATTTCGGTGATGTGCTAAGTACACGAGTTGATGGCTTAAATTACAAACGTCTGGTTGATTATCATCCAAGTTGTGAACAAATGCCCATTAATACACTAAAACTTTCTGTCGAGGGGAATGGTACTTTTTTTGATGCCAATGCATTAATGACCAATATTACCGGATTAGGTATACGTATTTTGTATCAAAATAAACCAATTAAGTTAGGGCAGGCAATTAATTTTACTTATCCCGATTTTCCTGTATTGGAAGCGGTGCCTGTGCGTGATTTTTCTACTCTTCTTGTGGGAGGAGACTTTTCTACCACAGCGACATTGCGCATGGAATATCAGTGAGGAGATAACGGGAATGTTTAATAAACAGAGGATATTCTTTTTCATAACGTTACTTTCATCATTTTCATTAATGGCTGATGAGACGGCAAATAAGGCGACAATCACTAACAGCGAAAATAATTTGAGATTATTTGGCACACTATTTATTCCCCCTCCTTGTGTGATCCAAAACAATGACATGATTGATGTTAATTTTGGTCACCAACTGGGAACGAGTCGCATCGATGGCATTAATTATACAAAGACCGTCAATTACACGTTGCAGTGTGAAGAAAATGCAAAAGGTTGGGCATTAGGTTTATCCATTATCGGCTCTGCAAGCCAATTTGATGCGGCTGCTTTACAAACCAATATAACGGATTTAGCCGTACATCTCACGATAGATAGTGAGCCATTTATTTTAAATAAACGGTTTGTTATTACCTCTGATAAACCGCCGATTATTTTAGCTGTGCCTGTAAAAAAATCAGGAAGTACCTTAACAAAAGGTGCATTTGAGGCAACAGCAACGCTACTTGCTGAATATCAATAGGAGTATCGGGATGATATTACAAAGATTATCTCTGAGTACTGCAATCTTTGCCGCTGTGATAGCTATGGCTAATGCTGATCCTAATATGCGTTTTCATGGTGAGTTAATTGATGAGCCATGTGTAATAAAACCCGGTGATGAAATTATTGTCATCACGCTGGATAAAGTGACTGATAGTGCTTTTTACAATGGAGTAGAAAGAACTAAAAGCCAGCAATTTGAGATCCATCTATCGGAGTGCGATCTCTCTATGAATAACAAAGTTTCCATCACATTTAAAGGTGATGAAAATAAGGCGATGGCAGGGAAAGGTTTTCTAGCATTAAGTCCAATAAGTCGAGCCTCTGGTATTGCTATTGGTCTAGAAGATAGCGATGGAGTCCTCTTACCCATTAATCAGCCATCGAAAAATATGGCTTTACTTTCAACTAATAACACATTGAGGTTTAGTGCTTTTATACAAGCAGAACCTACCGCAATTGCTAATCAATCAATAAAACGGGGGCCCTTTAGCGCCATTGCTACATTCCATTTAAATTATGACTAATGTTGACTTGAGGTTTATATGCTTATACCTAAGCGCCAATTAATCTTTTACTTATTTACTAGCATGTTGATATATCCAGCTTCCTCTATAGCCGCTATTTTTTCTTATATTACAGAATCAAAACCAGTAGGTAATGAGGGGACAGGGGCTGATTACACTTTTATTATCCAGCGTTGGGATCCCGAGCCACCAACGGCTTTAAATCCTTGTTATAAAAAAAAACCTTGTTATATAACCATAAATCATCGTCATCAGCCTAACCAGTCTGGAGGTTCAGCGACCAGAACTATTTTAAGTGATGGGCATAAATATCGAAGAATGGAAGATCTACGTATTGCTGTTATGAAAGAATTAGGAGGATTCCCTTATGGCCCAGGAGTTGCCATTCATCGATATGTTGATACATCAACCATACAAGAGTGCGTTGGTATATTTTATCAGCCAAATGCTTATGGTTTTGCTGAAGATGGCTATTTATTACCGGGTTCTATTTGTGCAATTGCTCCCCCTCCTGTTGGACATTGTGATGTGTTAGCCCATTCTGTTGAGTTGGATTACGGCAATGTGGGGGAAAATGAATTAGACAATGCGGTTCGTTCTCAAACTGTGAATGTGACGTGTAATCGTGATGTCTCTTTACAGGTTGTTGCAACAGGAATGAATAATCGTCAAGTCCCACTACGTAATGACAATAGCTTATATGCTGATTTATATATTAATGATAAATCTGGCGAAGAGGGAGAGGCTATCTTTGTCGCTAAAGGCAAAATGGTTTCTATACAAGTGAGTTCTAAATTGAGAACCAATGGACATGTTGCTCCAGGGTATTTTTCTGGCTCTGGCGCGTTGATTCTAACGTTACCATAATAATAAAAGGTTGAAATATCATGGTGAAATATCGTCGTGCAAATATTGATGTCAATGCACTGGTAGGTAAGCGCATACAAAAAAGACGTAAAGAGTTAGGTTACACAGGTAGCCAATTGGCGGCAAAACTAGGGGTTAGCCAACAACAATTCTCACGCTATGAGCGAGGGTTAAACAAAATAGATCTTACTTATCTAGTGCTATTAGCTAAGTTCTTAAACACACCCATTTACTGGTTTTTTGAGGACTGTATTACTTCAACGTCGGTCAAAAGTGGCAAACCGCTAAGTCGACGAAGCAATCTTTTAGCCAAAAAAGCACTAGACGCATTTCTGTATTAACCTTTACCTCTTACAAGAAAAAGTCCTTAAATAAGCAACCTATTTAGGTCAGGCTAAGGGGATGTTTTCCCTTAATGATCGCTATAGCGATATTGACTGTCGAGTTATGTTGCACTCATTAGGCTTGCAATCACTATCCCTAAGCGAGCTTAGATGGGTAGTGATTGCTTTATGAGCATTATAAATGTGTAGAAAGAGACGAAAAAATCAGAATTAATTGTATTTTGAATATATCTCTTATACTAAGTTAAATTATTAATGATAAATCTTTTTAATGTTTTTCTGTGGGTAAATGGATACCTTCTAAGATAGAGTCTATTGGAATAAAAATGATTATATTTCAAAAAAAATTAGTACACCAAATATGACCGGGTTTATTAAAATCAAGTATCATTAATTAATTCTTTATTAAGATTACTATCGTGATTATTTATATTAAATGATATAATTTTTAATATAAATCCTAATTTGAATTAAAAAGAAAAAAATATCTATATTCTTATTGTAAAATAAAACGTACTCAATTATTGATATTAACTTTTTAAGTAATCTATTAATAAAGAACTATTGTGAGTTTCGCGTTTCCCACATATTGATAAATCGTTTTGAGTTACTTGCTGTATAAATAACCGTATGGGAAATATTGCGATGGCCTAAATAGTCTTGAATTAAACGTGTATCTCTGCCTAAATCCGCCAGTGCGTAGCCACAGGCGTGGCGTAACATATGAGGGTGTGGACTAATAGAAACATTGGCTTTTTTACCTAAACGGCGTAATAACCCATAAACTTGTTGACGGGAAATTGGTCCCGTTTTTTGTGATAAAAATACCCATTCAGAATCTGATTCTCTCCAGTTTTCTCTACTTTTCAACCAGTTGCATAAGGCTTCATATTCCTCATCAATAATAGGTTGTGTTGTTGAAAGCCCACCTTTTAAACGCCTGACATAGAGTATTCTACTTTCTAGATCAATATCGCTTAATGTTAAATTACATAGTTCGCTAACACGAAAACCATGTAAAAAACACATTAAAAACATACAGTAATCTCTTTCGGGATACCTACCTTCCTTAGCTTGCTTTAAAATAGCATTCACTTCAAAACGTGTAAGAAATTTACGTTGCTTCATTTTCGTAACCTTTTCAATTAGATAATAAACAACAAAAGTCAGTTGCAGCATCACTATAGCAAGTAATATGCATCAATAAAGGGTTGTGTTTTTTTTATACTTTCTTTTTTACTCGTTAATTTTAAACAAGTTTATTGAAAGTTTGCCAATTTTTAGAAAACGAAAACCATTGATAGGTAAGAGAAAGGAGAATAGCAGGTGATATTTACACCTATTTAGAGAAACAATCAAAATACACCAAATTGTTTACTATTATTCTCCGGCTTCTAACTTAAGTCAAATATATTATTGGGTATATATTCTTAATTATTTAACATATTGATATTAAACATTTTTTTAAAAAATCAAAATAATTTATTACTTTGTGCAAAACACTGAAATAAATTTTTTTACTTTTTTAACAAACTATAGTATTTGCACTTAGAATTATATCATCTTTTTCCTAAATTTTAAGATGAAAAAATCTAAATAGTCATACTTGCAAGATGAAAATCTTTAACTAAACAATTTGGTGTATTTTGTTTCGTTTCTAACGATATTTCGTGGCGTTTGAAGTGGACTTAAATATACCAAAATTCCCGAGCTCAATAAATGAGCCATTCAATTAGGAATAATCCAATCCTAAATGAATTAATTATTTTAGATGTCTTCATCCTTTATATTTCAGGAAACAAAAAGATGAAATTAAATAAATTAGCTTTAGTTCTTGGTTTAGGTTTATCTGTTGTTGCGGGTTCTGCTTTAGCTGCAGATCAAGGTCATGGTACTGTTAAATTTGTTGGTTCAATCATTGATGCTCCTTGCTCAATTACTCCTGATACTGAAAATCAAACAGTTCCACTAGGTCAAATTTCTACTGCTGCATTAAAAGATGGTGGCCGTAGTAATTCTCGTGACTTTAAAATCTCTTTAGAAAATTGTACTACAGAGACTTACAAAACTGTTCAAACAACTTTCACTGGCTCTGAAGCAACTGAAGTTTTAGAAGGTTCTTTAGGCATTGAAGGTATCGCTAAAAATGCAGCTGTTGTTATCACCGATGCGGGTGGTAAACAAATCAAATTAGGCACCCCAAGTGCTGCTCAAAACCTGCGTGATGGTAACAATGATCTGAACTTTGCTGCTTATTTACAAGGTTCTGCATCTGAAGCTGCTGTTCCAGGTGACTTTACTGCAATCGCAACTTTCGCACTGACTTATCAGTAAGAAAAAATAAGTTCTGTACAAGGAAGTACAGAGCTTTATTCCTGTCTTTACTTTTAATGATTTTTCTTACTAACGGAGAAAAATATGAATCGCAAGATGGCACCACTATTGCTATGCCTTGTTGCCAGTTTAGTGACTGCGCCAACGATAGCCAGTGATGTAAAACAAGATAAAAACATGCATCAGCGATTTGGGTGGCTCAATCTACAAGGAACCATATTAGAGCCGTCATGTGCAATATCAGCGGGAAGTAGTGATCAAGTGATCCCGCTAACGACGGTATCTATCCCAACGTTAGTCACTGAAGGTCAAGGACCGATTGAATATTTTTCTATCAGATTAACGGACTGTACGCTAATTAGCCAGAAAGGGCAAGAAGCGGATAATCCACGTTTTATCGCAACGTTCGATGGTCCTTCTAATGGAAATGGCAACTTTGAGTTATCCGGTGAGGCCAAAGGTGCTTCATTAGCGATAGCGGATCGTTATGGTCGACAAGCTATTCCAGGACAACCCCTACCGCCCGTTGGCATTGATTCGCAGTCAATGGCATTGCTGTACCAAGCTCGAATAGTCAAAAACAACGATACGCCAAAAGCGGGGAATTACCGTACGACGCTGCGCTTTAAGCTGGAATACTATTAAATGGATCAGGGTTGGATAATTTATGGTTAGATCATTCAAAACCGTTTGTTTAGAGAAGCGAGAAAAGAGAAAAAAGCATGCTATTCGGCCTGTTGCTATATTGATCTATTTAATTGTTACTGGGGCATCCAGTCTTTCAAATTCAGCTTTAGCGAATAGCGATATTGAGTTTAATGCTGATATTTTAGATCTTAAAGATAAACAAAATATCGATTTATCTGATTTCTCTCGAGCTGGCTACATTATGCCAGGGCGCTACGAATTTGTTGTTCGTATAAATAATAATGAACTTCCCGATATCTACAACATTAATTACGTTGTACCTGCAGATGATCCCAAAGGAAGTGAACCTTGCTTACCTCCTGAATTAGTTCGTCAATTAGGGCTAAAACCGGAGTGGCTTGATAAAATTCGTTTTAACGATAATCAAACTTGCCTTGATACATCATCTATTCCCGGAATGACAATAAATGCCAGTTTAGGTAGTGGTAATTTATTATTAACGATACCTCAAGCTTATTTGGAGTATTCAGCACCAAACTGGGATCCGCCTTCTCGTTGGGATGACGGTATTTCAGGGATACTTTTTGATTATAACGTTAATGCAAATGTGACTGATCCTGCTAAAGGAAAACAACGTCAGCAAGTGACGGGGTTAGGTACGTTAGGGGCGAACTTAGGTGCTTGGCGTTTTCGCGCTGATTGGCAAGCGAGCTACCAACATACGACAGGGATCCCTCAAAGTACAGAAAACAGCTGGAAATGGAATCAATACTATCTCTATAGAGCTATCCCTCAATGGGAAGCGCGCTTTGTCATGGGAGAGACTTACTCGCGCTCCGATATTTTTGATAGTTTCCGTTTTACCGGGGTTCATCTCGCAACTGACGACAATATGTTGCCACCTAATTTACGTGGATATGCGCCAGAAGTCACAGGTGTAGCAAAAACCAATGCCAAAGTGACAATTAGCCAACAGGGTCGAGTGATCTACGAAACGCAAGTTGCTCCAGGACCATTTCGTATTCAAGATATTAATGATGCGGTTAGTGGCAAATTAGATGTACGTGTCGAAGAGCAAGATGGCTCTGTACAAGAGTTTCAAATGGATACGGCAAGTATTCCTTATTTAACTCGACCAGGACGAGTGCAATATAAATTCTCGGCAGGTAAACCTTCTAATATTGACCATAATACCGAAGGCCCCGTTTTTGGTATGGGGGAATTTTCATGGGGGGTGAGTAACGGTTGGTCACTTTATGGGGGATCAATTGTTGCGGGTGATTATAACGCCTTGTCTGCGGGTATCGGCCGTGACTTAATGGCTTTTGGTGCTCTCTCTTTTGATGCTACTCACTCTTGGGCAAAAATTCCTCGTGATGATAAGCGTTATAACGGTGGCTCTTATCGATTAAGTTATTCAAAACGTTTTGAAGCTATTAATAGCCAAGTCACCTTTGCTGGTTATCGCTTCTCAGAACGCGACTTTATGACCATGGATCAGTATTTAGAGCGTCGCTATCGCGATGGTAATGCTGATAATAACAAAGAACTTTATACCATTATGTTTAGTAAGCAATTTCCTGACTGGGGATTGAGTACTTACTTAAACTATAGTCACCAAACATATTGGAATAAGCCAACTAATGATAATTACAACTTATCGTTAGCGAAAAGCGCGGATATTGGTCGTTTTAAAAATATCAATTTTAGTCTCTCCGCTTTCCGTAATAAATTTAATGGCACCAATGATAATGGCGTTTATATGAATGTCAGTATGCCTTGGGGTGATCGTGCGACCATCAGTTACAACACTGTCATTAATAAGAGCGGTAACTCTCATAATGTCAGCTATTACGATCGAATTGATGACAATAGCAGTTATCGTGTTGGCGCTGGGGTAAGTAGCAATGGTAAACCTTCAGCCGATGCTTATTTTATGCATTATGCTGATGCGGCCTTAGTCACCGCCAGTGCAAGTCATATCAATGGTGAATATACCTCTGCCACTTTATCGCTACAAGGTGGTGCCACACTTACGCCGAAAGGTGGAGCATTACACCGCGTTAGTCGTACAGGTAGTACTCGCTTACTTATTGATACAGACGGTATCGCTAATATTCCCGTGAAGAATTTTGGTGCGATTTCCCATACCAATATGTTTGGTAAAGCGGTATTGCCAGATATTAATGATTACTACCGTAGTAGCGCGAGTATCGATCTTAATCGATTACCTGAAAATGTCGAAGCATTACGCTCAATTCAGCAATTAACCCTAACCGAAGGGGCGATTGGTTACCGTCGATTTGATGTTATCGAAGGGCAAAAAGCCATGGCGGTTATTCGGTTAAAAGATGGAACCTTCCCACCATTTGGCGCCAGTGTCACAACAGAAAAAGGGCGTGAGTTAGGCATCATTAATGATGGTGGAAATGTTTATCTAACCGGTATTAATACCGGGGATGTATTGAGTGTTCGTTGGAGTGGTAAAGAGCAGTGCAAAGTACTTATTCCAACATTGGTGGAGAATGTGCAAATTTCATCACTGTTATTGACCTGTAGTGATGATGGCACAGCAACCTCTACTTTCAATCAAAGAGAAGTCTCCTTACCTAAAACGAAGTTTCTATCTCGTTAAGGTTAAGGAACAGGAAATAAAGATAAAAACAACTTCAGACAAAGAGTAATTAAAGATGATGTTATTAAAACGCTCATGCATTGTTGCAACCACTTTGTTAATGGGAATGGCATTTACTCATCAAGCTGTTGCTGCCATTGCGCTAGATCGAACTCGTGTCATTTTTAATGGTGCCGAAAAATCGATTAGTTTAAATGTCAGCAATCAAAATAAGGACTTGCCTTATCTTGCTCAAGGCTGGATGGAAAATGAAAACGGCGAACGTATTGAAAGCCCACTGATTGTTTTACCCCCGATCCAACGTATTGAACCGGGTGATAAAAGTCAGATTAAGGTGCAATCATTACCTGATATAGCCAAATTACCACAAGATAGAGAAAGTGTTTTCTATTTTAACCTACGTGAAATTCCACCACGTAGTAATAAGCCTAATGTACTGCAAATTGCATTACAAACGCGGATCAAATTATTTTATCGTCCTGCATCAATCTATGCCTCGCAAACGGATTTAACCAATCCTTGGCAAGAGCAGATCACTTTAACTAAAAAAGGTGATCGCTTCGAAGTGAATAATCCAACGCCTTACTATGTGACATTAGTCGATGGATTAACCAGTTTGAAAGGAAAAAGCTTGGATGGCTTTGAACCATTAATGATCGCACCTAAAAGTAGCGGCACGATAAATCTGAGTGCTTCCATGTTTGGTGCTTCACCGGTATTGAGCTACATCAATGATTATGGCGGTCGCCCTCAGATGAAATTCACCTGTAGTGGCAATCAATGCAAAGTAACAGAAACGGCAGCTGGAAACTAAATAGGTCTGATTTATGGTTATGGAACAGTGGTTTAGCCCAAGCAAGGCAGTGTTGGTTTTTATTCTGGCAACATTTACTGGAGGCCTGAGTTCTACTGCTGTTGCTAACTTACCTGCAGGAGCAGTAATAAGAGCGACCCCCGGGATTGTTTATATCAATATTACTGGAAACGTCATCGCTCCACCTCCTTGCTTAATCAATGACGGCAAGATGATCGAGGTGAATTTTGGCGAAGTAATGAGTACGCGTATTAATGATAGCAATTATAAGCAACCTATCGAATATACCGCGACTTGCCAAAAAAGACCGACTAACGCCATGAAAGTCTATATAACAGGTAATGCAACAGGGTTCGATAGTAATGCCCTACAAACTAATATTACGGGATTAGGGGTACGCATTCTTTATCAAGGTAAATTATTAGGATTAGGCTCAGCGGTTAAATTTACCTATCCCAATTTGCCTAAACTAGAAGCGATCCCTGTGCGTGATAATAGAGAAACACTAGTTGGTGGAGATTTTGTTGCCAATGCCACACTTCATGTAGATTATCAGTAAAGGGGCAACACGATGAATAAATTGCAATCTATTTGTCTGATTATATTACTAAATTCTACAGCAGTAATGGCGGCCGACTCGCCTAATTTAAAATTATTCGGAACATTATTAGTGCCACCTCCTTGTGTTATCAGCAATGACGAACGAATTGAGGTTTTTTTTGGTAAGAACGTCGGTATTAATAAAGTTGATGGTATTAACTATACCGAATCGGTGAATTATACCTTGGTATGCGACGCTAATTTAAAAGGTTGGGATTTGGGATTATCAATTATCGGACCTAAAACCCAGTTTGATGAGGCGGCATTGCAAACCAATATTCCCGATTTAGGTATTCATTTAACTCAAGATGGTAAGCCTTTTAAGCTAAATGAGCGTATTGCGATTTCACCAGATTCGCCTCCGGTTATTCAAGCTGTTCCAGTAAAAAGACCGGGAAGTACATTGCCTGAAGGGGCATTTGAAGTCTCAGCCACCTTATTAGCAGAATACCAATAGGAGCGTTTTGATGAAAATAAAAACATTATCGATCCGGTTCATATTGGGTCTATCTGTATCCATAGGGTTAACTTCAGCGGCTTTTGCAATACCGGACAACCTCTATTTTCACGGCATATTAGTTGATGAGCCTTGTACCATAAAACCGGGTGATGAAACCGTGGTACTCGATTTTGGCAATATTCCTGATAAAAACCTTTATGCCTATAAAAGAACGCCAAGCAAGTTATTTCAATTACGTCTGTCAGAATGCGATCTCTCAATCGGTAAAAGCGTCAAAATAACCTTTAAAGGAGAGGAAAATCAAGCAATGGCAGGAGAAGGATTTTTGGCAATAAGTCCGGGCAGCCAAGCTTCTGGTATTGCGGTGGGATTAGAGTCTGAAAATGGTAATGCTCTACCTATAAATAAAGAAACAGACAAGATGTCATTAACTGCGGGTGACACTATTTTGAATTTTTATGCCTTTATTCAAGGTGAGCCGGATGCGATTGCGAATAAGTCGATTAAACGTGGTCCTTTTAGTGCAATAGCCACCTTCTATTTGAATTATGACTGATAATGAAGATTGAGGTTTTACATGTTTATATTTAAACGATTTCCGGCGATATTTATCTTAATAGCGGGGCTTTTCTCAGCACCTGCGATGGCCTCTATTTTTTCTTATATAACAGAATCAACAGGGACACCTTCTAACGCCACTTACACTTATGTTATTGAGCGTTGGGATCCAGAAACCTCAGGAATATTAAATCCTTGTTATGGTTGGCCTGTGTGTTATGTCACAGTGAACCATAAACATACAGTAAATGGTACTGGGGGAAATCCTGCATTTCAGATTGCTCGAATTGAAAAACTACGTACTTTAGCTGAAGTTCGTGATGTAGTACTTAAAAATAGATCATTCCCTATTGAAGGGCAAACCACCCACAGAGGGCCTTCATTAAACTCTAATCAAGAGTGTGTGGGATTATTTTATCAACCGAATTCAAGTGGTATATCACCTCGAGGAAAACTCTTACCAGGTTCACTATGCGGTATCGCACCACCACCAGTGGGTGCTTGTAAAATATCTGAAGGTGCGGTGAACCTTAACTATGGTGATATTGATGAAGCTAGTTTAAGTGGTGCTAAGCGCTCTGAAACAATCAATGTAACCTGTAATTTAGCAATGAAAGTGTTGGTTATCGCATCTGGCTCTGATAGTGGGCGGGTACCTCTGCGTGCAGATAAGAGTTTATATGCTGATTTATATCTAAACAATTATCCTGGTGAAAAAGGCGTTACGGTAAATGTTCCAGCAGGCGGTTCAGCGCCAGTCTCTGTGAGTTCAACGCTACGCACGAATGGACGGGTAGCTCCAGGTCGTTTCTCCGGTTCCGGTTCAATTATTTTAACCATGCCTTAATCATGATAATGGGTGAATATTATGATGATGAATTTTGATTTTGCGAATATAGATGTAAATGCTTCTGTAGGTAAAAAGATCCAAAAAAAACGTAAAGAGCTGGGTTATACCGGTATGCAACTGGCTAAAAAAATTGGTGTCAGCCAGCAACAATTTTCTCGCTATGAACGAGGTATGAACAAAATAGATCTCAGACATTTAGTGCTGTTAGCTCTCTATTTAAATACACCCATTTATTGGTTTTTTGAGGATTGCTACGTAAAAAAGCCTTCATTAAATAATAAAGGAATAGATAAGCGCAATTATGTTATTGCTCAAGCAACACCTGATGCTTTTCATTATTGATATTAAGTCGATATGACATATTGATGTTTTGCTAGATATTACATTTCTTTGATTGATTACCTTATTGGTAGGGCAAGGGCAACCTTGCCGTTTTTTTATGTTTCATGCAGACTGATTTTATCCCCTTTTCTAAAACGTCTAGTAATATGCTCGATTTTATTTTTCTATTATTTACTGCGTTATTATTAGGCTTTTCTCCTATTTTATTATCATACCGCTTAGTCACAAATAGACTTCTTTTTTAACATCTCTTAGTTAATTCTTGTAATGATGTGACTATAAATAGTAATTTCAGCCGTTATTATCAGGTTTATTAGAGTATTCGAAGCTTTTTATGTACTTTTTAAGGAGTTTTTAGTTCTGTAAAGGTTAATAAATAGACTTTAAAATGTTAAAAAGTGTTAACTTGCGCGCATTTTTTAATTTTAGATATTATAAATTGATTTTAATGTTTGTTATCTATAATTGATGGTATGTTTTTTAACTTATTGTTTTATATTAATTAAATTATATTTTTTTTCATTGTTTGAGTGTTAATTTTAGATAATATCATTTATATGATAGGTATTTACGGATAGTAAAAACAAATTTGGTTGTGTACTGTGCATTTTCTGTTTTTTTATAAAAAGGATAAATCATGCAAACAAAAAAACAGGGAGGAAGTCGTTTTCTACGCACAGTGGAATGGCTTGGAAATGCACTCCCCCATCCCGTTATTTTATTTATTATTTTAATTGCTATTTTACTTGTATCTTCAGCGGTTGGTGAATACTTCGGCGTTACAGTACAAGATCCACGACCAGAAGGCGCTAAAGGGCGCGCTGAAGATGGTTATATTCATATTATCAGTTTACTTGATGCTGATGGTATACGACGTATTCTTGCTAATATTGTTACCAATTTTACAGGGTTTGCTCCTTTAGGAACCGTACTGGTGGCTTTACTCGGTGTCGGAATAGCTGAACGAGCGGGATTATTATCAGCCGTTATGCGTTTAGTGGTTATGAAAGCTCCACGCAAAATGACCACATTAGCCATTGTATTTGCAGGTATTATGTCAAATACTGCAGCTGAATTAGGATATGTTGTCTTGATCCCGCTATCGGCAATTATTTTCCATTCGCTAGGTCGTCATCCATTAGCGGGGATTGCTGCTGCGTTTGCGGGAGTATCTGGTGGATATTCAGCTAACTTACTGTTAGGGACTATCGATCCATTATTATCAGGTATTACACAACAAGCAGCACGCATTATTGACCCAAGCTATATTGTTGGTGCGGAAGCAAACTGGTACTTTATGTTTGTCAGTACCTTTTTAATTACATTTTTAGGCTACATCATCACAGAAAAAATCGTTGAGCCTCAGTTAGGGCCTTATAATGGTAATGAATTAGATGATGAAGAAACTGATCTAAAAAATGCTGCACAAGTTACTCCCCTTGAGAAAAAAGCACTATGGGCAGCAACAGGAACATTTATTGTGATGGCCATCATTCTGGCATTCACTGTCGTACCTGAAAATGGCATATTAAGAAACCAAGAAACAGGTTTAATTGGCAACTCACCATTCTTAAAATCCATTGTTGTATTCATTTTCTTATTTTTTGCTATCCCCGGTATTGTTTATGGTTGGATAGCCAAGACTATGCGTTCAGATAAAGATATTGTCGATGCCATGGCAAACTCTATGAGCACATTAGGTCTTTATTTAGTAATTATTTTCTTTGCTGCTCAATTTGTGGCTTTTTTTGGCTGGACAAATATAGGGCAAGTGATCGCTGTTAAAGGTGCAGCTTTACTTAATAGTATTGATATGCCAAGTGGGTTGCTATTTTTGGGCTTTATTTTAATTTGCGCCTTTATCAATTTAATGATTGGTTCAGCTTCCGCACAATGGGCAGTAACGGCGCCTATTTTTGTTCCTATGTTAATGCTGGCAGGTTATGCACCAGAAACTATTCAAGCAGCTTATCGTATAGGTGATTCGGTGACGAATATTATTACGCCAATGATGAGTTACTTTGGTTTAATCTTAGCGGTTGCCACAAAATATAAGAAAGATACGGGTATTGGAACTATGATCTCGATGATGTTGCCATATTCTATTATCTTCTTAATTGGTTGGTCACTGTTATTCTACCTTTGGGTGTTTGTTTTCCACTTACCTGTAGGGCCTGGATCGCCAATTTATTATTCACCGCATGCGGGATAATATTATTCTTTAGATAAGCTTATACAAGGATGTATAGGCTTAGCTGTGCTTATCTTTATGTGTTGCTAACTTTTCTGTTAATTGGGTTGCATAGTCCGTATGTAGAAACTGTGTATCCATTCCTGCCTGTTGTAATTTTAATTCGAGTAAAGTGAGTTTTTTTTGTAACTGTTCATCTTTGATGCCAGTTTCTGAAAGTGAACTTAATATTTCAGCTAAAGATAATGCATCTTTTCTATCTTGCATTTCTGGAGGTAAAAAGCCGGCATTCTTAAGCAAATGATAACTAGCCCGCAAAGACTCAGGAACATGACTGTTATCATCTAATACTAAGGGTTTACCTTCTCCTGGCAAAGAAGAGAGTTCACCATTTTTCAACGCCTTTTCAATGTGGCGCTCCGCCCATTCATCAAGAATTGACATTATTCAGCCTCAACATAATGACTAATGTAATCAATAAAATAACAAACTTAATTTCACTTGATCAAATCACATAAAATGATATTATATTTTTATATTATATAAAAATATATATTGTCATAGGGAGAGTAAAATGAGCAAGTACCAAGAAATAGTAACAGACATCTCGGGGAATATGGGGGCATTATCTAAAAATATTCCTGAAGTTATGAAGTCATTTATGAGTACCACCAAAGCAAGCTCTAAAGATGGTGTGCTCGATGCTAAAACCAAAGAGCTGATTGCTATTGCCATTGCTGTTGCTAATCGTTGTGATGGTTGTATAGGTTTTCATACTAAAGCTCTAGTTGAATTAGGGACGACAGAGCAGGAGCTTGCAGAAGCATTGGGCGTCGCGATTTATATGGGAGGGGGCCCTTCTGTGATGTATGCGTCCAATACCATGGGTGCTTTTAAAGAATTTAGTCAATAGTATTTAATAAAATTTAGTTATCATTATAGCCAGCATATTGCTGGCTTTTTGGGTTTTAAAGCTTATAGTGGCTCACTTATATTTTAGTTTTTCTTAATGATTACTAATGGTATTAGTTATATTCGTGAAATGCCAAAAGGAAATTATTATTGATAACCTTTTTTTATAAAAATATAAAGGAATTGTGAGTATTTTTACGTAAAAAAATAAAAGATAACAATTTGATTTTTAATAATATTTTTTTATTTCTCTATTTTTATTAATAAAGCTTTAATAAATATATTTGAATTTTTTATAAAATATTATGACTAATTGATGTTGATAAATAATGTAGTGCGTTTATTTGAGGAATTATGAATATAGCGATGACAGAAAGATATAAATGGTTATTGTTTTTCCTATTTATCTTATTAACTTATTTTATTCCTTTAGAAACGCGACTGTTATGGCAACCAGATGAAATTCGTTATGCTGAAATTAGCCGTGAAATGTTAGTTTCTGGCAATTGGTCAGTGCCTTATCTTCTTGATATTCGTTATTTTGAAAAACCCGTTTTAGGATATTGGATCAATTGTATTGCTCAGTGGTTATTTGGTGAAAGCCATTTTGCGGTGCGTATTGTTGTAGTAACATCAACCTTATTAACAGGATGGCTTATTTATAAAGCGGCAATGGTAGTTTGGCGCAATAGCGCTCTTGCTTTTAATGCTATGACCGTTTTTTTATCTTCTTTTCTGGTATTAGCAATAGGTACTTATAATATATTAGATCCTATTGTGACGCTGTTTGTGACCGCTGCAATGTACTCATTTTTAGTTGCGTTATCGACCCCGAATAAAAAGGGCAAAATAATTGCTTATATAGGTATTGGCTTTTTTTGTGCACTTGGTTTTTTAACAAAAGGCTTTATAGCGGTTGTTTTACCTGCGTTAGTTTTTTTAGTCATGGCAATTAGTCAAGCTCGCTTTAAAGAAGTGGTTTGCTATTCCTCTATTGCACTGTTAGCTCTTGCTATTACAGCTGGACCTTGGGTGATTACTGTTGCATTACAAGCACCGGATTATTGGAATTATTTTTTCTGGGTTGAACATGTACAGCGTTTTATTGCTAAAGAGTCTGCTCGCTCACAACCAACATGGTTCTATATCCCGATAGTTATATTGGGTGTATTGCCTTGGCTAGGTTTTTTATTTGGTGCATTAAAATCAGCTTTCTCTTTAAAAAAAGGTACACTCTATTTTCTGCTGTGGTTTGCTCTCTTTTTTGCTTTTTTCTCAGCCTCAAAAGGAAAACTATTAACCTATATGCTGCCGTGCTTTGTGCCATTATCTATTTTAATTGCACACTATATCGAAGAGTTAAAAGATAGACCTGATGAGAAAATCAGTAAACTGAATGCATCTATCAATATTGCTTTTGGGCTAATGGGTATATCAGCCGTTATCTATTCTTTATACAGTGCCAAATTTGAGCTTTATGATACGAATGAAACGTTGAAAATAGTGTTAGCAATAAGTGGGTTTTTATTTTGGAGTGTGATTGGTGCGGGGGCGCTGTTTAGACAAACACAGTTTTTAACGATGTTTTGCTCTATCGGACTAAGTTTAGTTATTGGATATGCAATCCCAGAAAAGATAGAAAGTAGAAGTACACCAGAAAATATTATCCAACGTTATTATGAGCCTTTAAGTAATAAATCGTATATTTTAACGGACGAAGTTGGTATTGGTACATCACTTGCTTGGGGACTAAAACGGACTGATATTCGTTTAACAGAGACGAAAGGTGAGTTGGCTTATGGTTTAAATTATCCAGATGTAAAAAATAAATACTATAGCCTTGAACAGCTATTAGCATTAATCGAAGCAAACCAATATAAAGGGGTAGCGATTGTTTTAGTCAGACCTGATAGAAAGCAGATTTTGACTAAATTGACTACATTAAAAGAAAAACCGATAGTAGAAAAAGAGGGCGATTTAACGCTGGTGTTCTTTAATTAGCTGAATTGCTTTAATATTTATTTTGCTGTGATGTTTTTTCTCAGTGAGTACTGATCATGTATTACGATTTTGCTTTTCGTGTGATTTATATGTGATCTAGATTAAAAAACAGAATTTGTCGGTAAATATATTTTGCGCTTTGTCGTTTTAATGGTAGGTTTAAAATGTGTCCATTAGAACGGAGTTAGCTAAGCACTATATGACAAGTCACTTAACTTTATCAGAACCCCCACCCAGACAAAATGTACTCATGAATAGGGGGGATTTATGCTGATTTTTTTAACTGAATGTATTATCGGTCTGGCATCAATTGCTCTTACTCACCGTGTATTAATGTTGTACGGTAATAAAAAGAAGTGATGAAAATACGATATGCTAATAAGCTAAGTAATCTATTAGACTAACTATCATAGACGCAAAGCCCTATAACCTGATTAATTATAGGGCTTTTATTATAGTATTGAGTTAAATCAAATATATATTTTCAGCTACTGAAAATAGTTTTCAATAATTTTTATTTTTTCAATATCTAGTGTATTGGTATATTGATGTAATAATGCCCAAGCTTGAATATAATCATATTTGGCTTTGATTAAATCTTGCTGCGCTCTATATAAAAGCTCTTCCGCATTAAGCACATCAACCATCGTTCGCTGACCACCAATATAGCTTTTTCTTGTTGCATTTAATTGTAACTTAGCGGAACTTACTGCTTGTTCAAAAGCCATTAATTTAATATGACTCGTTGAGCAAATTTGATATTGATATCTTAATTCCTGCATAATATTTTGAATAATAGCATCCCTTTCAAATGCACTCATCTGATATTTTGCTGTCGACTGACGCATTGATGCCGTTGTTTTACCCCCATTAAATAAAGGCATACTGACATAAAAACCCACGTTAGCAGATTGGTATTTCTGGTTAATGGTATTATTACTATCAGAATTACTACTAGAGTAAGCAGCATAAAATTGTACTGTTGGGAAAAATTCTCCTCTATTTTTCTCAATCTCTTGTTTAGCTATCGCCATTTCATGACGAGCAGATTGTATCTTTAAGTTATTTTGTATGGCATTTTTTTCCCATGTGGAATAGTCATTGGGAGCCAGTGATTGAAGAACAAACTTTGTATCAGTTAGCTTTGCGATGTGCTCATGAGTAGGCAATTGTGAACCGATCATAGCACTGAGTTTGTTTTTAGCCTTTTCAATTTCTAATTGAAGATCGGTATATTGTGACTGGGTTAAATATAAACGAGTCTCTATTTCAGCAATATCTGTTTTGGTTCCTTCTCCTAACTCAAATAGGCGTTGACTTGAAGCTAGTTGTTTTTGATAGATTTCTTGCTGTGCTTGATTTAGTAATAATTTATCTTGTGTATAAGCAACTTGAATATAATTATCGATAAGTCGAATAATTAATTCTGAAAATTTATTTTGATAATGACTGTCTGCTAATAATGTTTTAATAATAGAAGCTTTGTATTCACTAAATGCGGTGTAGTCAAATAGTGGTTGACTAATAATAGCGTTGACAGAATAGCTTTGATAGTTTTGATACTCAACTGTTGTTATTTTATCCTGAAATATATTTATTGGATAAGCCTTACGTTGCCAGTTGCGAGGATTATTTTTGTAATTGACAGAAATATTGGGTAGCAATTGTGATAACCCGATATTTTCATACTCTTTACCTGCTACTTGTTCTTTTACCGCTGCATTAAATGTGGGGTCATGTTTAATCGCTAAAAAATAGAGATCAGACAATGTAACCGCTGAAGCTGGCAAGCTTAGGAGTCCTACGGAAAAAAGTGTAAAAAGTTTTTTTATTAGCATCATTATTCTTCCGTTAATGAAGTATGGAGCCTATCCAATACTGGTTTGAAAAGATAATTTAATAATGAGCGATCGCCAGTTTTAATAAATACATCAACGGGCATGCCTGCTTTCAATTTATTTTTATTATCTGCTAATAATGTATAATCTTTTATGTTAATAAGAACTTGATAATATGGCTCAGTTGTTCTTTCATCAATTAATCTATCGGCAGAAATAATCGTTACTTCACCAGGAATTTTTGGCGTGGTATTTTGATTAAAGGCACTAAAGATCAAATCAACGGGAAGGCCAGGAGTTACCTTATCAATAAGATGCGGAGCAAGACGCGCTTCAATAACCAGTTGATGATCTTCAGGCACTATATCCATCAATGTCTGACCTGTTTTTACAAAGCCACCTTTGGTAAAAACAGAAAGATCCATCACAGTACCCGATATCGGTGCGATAATTGCCATTTTAGCTAATTTATCTGTTTCTATAATAAGTTGTTTTTCTGTTTCACTGATTTGTAATTGTATTTTATTTAGCTCTGTTCGAGCTAGTTGGTGGAAATTGGCATTACGTTGCAATATTCTTTGCTCATATTCTAATTTTTGTTTTTCTAATGCACTTATTTGCCCAAAAGTCTCGTTGAGTTGATTATTATTTTCTGCTAATTCTCGCACCATTTCTTGATATCGATGACGAGGAATATATCCTTCATTAGCTAATATTTGTAAATCATTAAGCTGATTTTGTAGATTACTAATTTGACTCTTTTTATTCTGAATTGAGCGCTTTAGATGGGTTAGGCGACCAGTAATGCCATCGATAGCTGCTTTATAACCATTTATTTCACTTATTAATTCTGCACTTTTTTCATTTAATAAACGATTTTGTTGTAGTAATAACTTCTCTCTATTTTCAGTAGATGAATAGTATTTATCGCTATTATTTAATTTAAATGAAGTTTGTTGATTAAGTTCAGCGTATAATCTTTGTTGAGTGATCAGTAAATTATCATATTGCTCTGATAACGATTTTACTAACGCTTGAGATTGAATAGGGCTTAGCTGTATCAGAGTTTGTCCGGCAGATACCGGATCACCATTTTTTACAAAAATATGAGTAATAATACCTTCAACAGAAGACTGTACACTTTTTTTATTCCCCGATATTACTACGTTTCCTATTGCAGGAACGCCTTTATCAAGGGGCGCGAAAGCAGCCCAAAAAATAAAAATTGCTAAGCCTAATAAAACCACAGTCCATCCAATAACGAGAAATTTCTTTGGATCATCTGAAATTTTTTCTGACAGTGGTATAACATTTTTTTCTATAGTCATAATCAATTCCGAAAAATTAAGCGTTATTTGAGGTTGCTGGTGTTGAAGAAATAGTGTTTGCCGTTTTTGTGATAGTTGGATTATTTAATTCAGCAATAACAGACGCCGTTGGACCGAATAATTTGGTGTTTCCATCAAATATCACTAATAATTTATTAGTGACAGAAAGTAGCTGTTTTTGGTGGGTAATTAAAATAACGGTTTTTTTATGCTGTTTTAATGTTTCGATCGCCTGTGTTAACGCTCTAATACCTAAATCATCTAAATTAGAATTTGGCTCATCTAAGACAACTAACGTGGGATCGCCATATAATGCTCTGGCTAATGCAATACGTTGTTTTTGTCCGCCGGATAATCCTTCACCGTGAGCACCAATTTGGGTTTCATATCCTTGAGGAAAGCGTAAAATCATCTCGTGTACATGTGCCATTTTGGCAGCTTGGATCACTTTTTGAGGATCAACCTCAGTAAAGCGTGCAATATTTTCAGCAATGGTACCGGGAAAAAGGGCGATTTCTTGAGGTAAATAACCAATATGTGGACCAATTTCTTCTTTACACCACTGAAAGATATCCGCATTATCTAATCGCACAATGCCTTTTTTGACCTGCCATATACCGACAATAAATTTTGCTAAAGAAGACTTACCAGAAGCACTCGGGCCAATAATACCTAGTGTATCTCCCGGTAATAGAGCAAAATTGATATTATTTAGTAATATTCTGTCACTGTGTGGATATACTGCTTCATCGATATTAACAAGTAATTCGCCTTGAGGCTTAGGTAAGGCCATTTTTTTATTTTCTTGAGGGTATGTTTTTAATAAAGTCGTCAATCGATTGTAGGCTGCTTTACTACTATCCCAACTTTTCCATACATTGATCACTTGCTCAATAGGGGCTAATGCTCGACCTAAAAGTATTGAACCTGCAATCATCATTCCAGGACTAATAGTATTATCAATAGCAAGCCATCCCCCTAAACCTAGCATTAAAGATTGTAATGCCATACGTGTTACTTTTGTGATAGCGTTAATACCGGCTGCATTATCACTAGCTTGTGTTTGTGCTTGTAAGTATTTGAAATGAGAGGTTTGCCATTGTTTACGTAATTGACTAAGCATTCCCATCGCTTCGATAGTCTGTGGATGTTCTAAATGATGGCTTTGTATTAATTGTGCTTGATTGGCAAAACTATTCGCTTTTTTTAAATGATTTTTAGATAGATATTCATTAAGGATAGCCAAAGCAAATAAGATAAGGGCACCACAAAGTGCAAATAATCCTAACCAAGGATTAAATAAAGTAATAACTAAAAGGTAAATAGGGAACCAAGGTAGATCAAAGAAAGTGAATATGGCATGACTAGTAATGAATTGTCGTAAAGTAATTAGATCTGTTAATGCTAATGTTGGATTAATATTCGCTATTTTGTTTAATTTTTCTCGGTAAGCTGCAGTATAAATGCGTGAATTAAGTGATAAATCTAATTTATTACTCATGCGTATAACAATAATGCTTCTTAAATATTCTAATCCTCCCATAAAGATAAAAAGAGCTAACATAATGATTGTTAGCATCAATAGTGTCATTTCATTACCTGATGGTAATACTCGATCGTAAACTTGTAACATATAAATAGAAGGGACTAACATTAATATATTAATTAAAGCGGTAAATAGTCCAATAGAGAGAAAAACTTTCCGTCTCTCTTTTATGATATTTGTTATCTCGTTATTATATTTTATTTGTGGCATGTGGTATTCCTGATTTAATTTGTCTATTTTTAGTACTAAATATCTTTTGTTGGTTTTAAAGAAGCGTCTATTTTCACTTTATTTATTATTATGAATATCAAAATAGCTTCATTTAAAGCAAAAGAGGGTAGGAGAAATAACTTTCTCCTACCCAACTATGACTTAAACAATAAAATCAGTTTCGTAATTAACAAAACCTACGATATCAATTTTAAAATCAGGATTATAATTATAGCCATAAGCATTAATGGCTAATTCAGAAGCATTGGTTACTTCATTATAGCTAAGAGTTGCTTCGCCAGCATTTCCTGTAAAGTTATCAACAAAGTTAAGAATTTTGCTACTAAATGTATCTTGAATTAATGTTGATAAATCAATTTTATCAATACCGGTTTTGAAATCCATTATTTTATCTGCGGCTGTTACTAAAGAATCTGCAATTTCTTTATAAATAAAGGTATTGCTTCCTGTGCCACCATGTAATGTATCTTGTCCACGACCACCATAAATAGTGTTATTACCACTATGGCCATAGATAATATCGTCTCCTTCGCCTCCAATAAGAGTATTATCAGCATCATTACCATGAATAATATCATTACCAAAACCACCAATTGCGTTTTCTATGGTAACATTTTGTGCAATGGAAACATTTTTCTGTAATCCCCCCACATCAGAAAAGTTCCCAGCACGTAAATCAATCAGTTGATCTTGATAGAAGCCTGAGAAATCAAATGTATCGTTACCACCACTATCCCATACAGAGAAAATTAATTTATCATTGCTATCAGTAGCCGTATAATAATCAATCCCAGTATTTGAATTGAAACCATATACATCATCACCTGTTCTGGTAGTCGTATTTGCGCCATAGAGATATTGCATAGCAGAAATATCATGAAGGAGAGGGGCTCCGGCATAAGCACCTTGGAAGTGGGCGCCTGTTTCATACTCATCCCAATAGCTCATTACTGTATATTGGCGACTATCTTCCGCATAATCAGATTTTAAATAACCTGGAACATTCTGACCTGCGTTATAATCACCAGGATGCATAAGACCCAGTGTATGACCAATTTCATGGATAATAGTTAAACGACCATAATTACCCAATTCTGGTGTAGTATTACCTGCATAATGATAATCACTAAACCATGCTTGGCCAGAAAGATCTTTTCCATAAGCATAGGTATTAGGCAATGTTGCATAAGCCTGAAATGTGCCATTGGGATCATAGATATTACCAAAAGTAATATCTGTTTTTACGTCAGAAGCCTTCATTCCATCAACATTCCCAACAGCAACTTCAGTAAATTTAATATTTGCAATATCAGACCATGCATCTAAAGATTTTCTTGCATGCTCTTTTTGTAATTCATTAAATTCATAAGGATTCTTATTACCAAATTGATTAAATTTGCCTTCCCATTTTGGGAATGAATAAGTCACCTCAGCGGGTTGCCCAATAACATATTTGCCATTCCAAGTGGAATCTTCACGGGCTATATGTTTTCCTGCGGTATCATAATCAAAAGAAGGTAATACTTTGGTTGAATAGTTATAGAAGATCCCGCTTTTATCTAATAAATCAGAAATATTAGATAACCCAACGGCTTTTTTTAATAAAAAAGATCCCATAATATCCTCCAGATATAAATTTAGGTTAAGTTTATTTTCATACTGAAAATATATTTATCTGGCGAATGCCATTGAGGATAAAGATAGACATTAATTATTATTAATCTAGGGGGGTAAAATAAGTTTTTAAATAATTGTGAAGTAAAGTGTGTTTTAAGTCAGAATAATTTAATGAGGTGAATATAAGTATAGTTATATTTTATTTTTAGATGATTTCTATTGTTAGTTATTGTTTTATAATTGAAAGGAAAATTTTACTTAAGTTTGATTTTTAATTTAATTAATGGGTTTGTTTAAATGAATGTATCGTTTATTATGTTAAGTTGTTTGATGTTTGATGTTTGATGTTTGATGTTTGATGTTTGATGTTTGATGTTTGATGTTTGTTTTATTTCTATAGTAATAATAATATTGGTGAATAATAAATAAAATAAAAATAACATAATGTATTATTTTTATACTGTAAAAAAACAGAACATCTCAATAAAAAAAAGGACTACAATGTAATCCTTATTATTAATAAAAATAATATCTTTACATATCTAAAAGATCATTGTAACTTAATATACCCTCAAGTTTTATAAAGATAGTCGAATGATGGTCGTTATTGGCTGTTGAAATTGTTATTGTGGTTTTATTTGTATGAATATCATTATGTAAAACTATTTCATTTTCATTTCCTGATAATTGTTCTACTCGTTTCATTTTTGATATATCGATTTTTTTATAATTTTGATCAACAAAAATAATTTTGTCTTCATTCGTATTAAAATCAAAAATTAAATTATAACTTTTAGCGCCTTTATAGCATAAGAAGTTAAAAGTATCATTTCCTTGTTCACCACATAATAGATTAGTACCTAATCCACAATAAAATATATCATTCCCTTCACCACCTTGAAGTTCATTATGTCCTGCCTTTGATATAGAAAATAATAGATCATTACCTTTACCACCAATAAATGTATTACTTCCATAATAATCAACAAGGGTATCATCTCCATCACCACCAAAGAGTTGATCATTACCTTTATTTCCATAGAGGTAATCATTACCCATACTACCATGGAGAATATCATTACCCATACCACCATGGAGAATATCATCACCTATACCTCCATAGAGATAATCATTACCTATATCACCATACAGAATATCATTACCCATACCACCATAGAGGTGATCATTACCCAAACCACCATTGATAGTATCATTACCATCACCACCTAGAAGTTCATTATTAGCACTATTTCCTATGATAGTATCATGACCTGATCCACCAATAGCATTTTCAATAATCGTTTTGTAGGCAATAGAGATATTACTACGTAACCCGCCAATATCTGAAAAGCTACCTTCATTTAAATTAATGACTTGATTAACGGTATATAGGGAAAAGTCTAATGTATCAATTCCCCCCGAATCCCAAATACAACTTACTAATTTATCTTCTATGCTTTTTAAGGAGTAAGCGGCACGTCCGGTATTAGAATGAAATCCATAGATATTATTTTCAAGGCGTGTGGTCATATTTTCGCCATATAGTTGTTGCAATAATAATATATCTAGCAGCATAAAGGTCATGGGATAAAGACCACCAAAATCAGCATGCTCTGAGGTTGGTATATCATAACCCATAACAGAATATTTCAATGAAGCTAATACATGATTTTTATCTTTATATTCTAAGTATTGCCAACTATGGCTTAGCCCGAGTGCATGACCAACTTCATGCAAAACAACTTTATAATGATATGTACCTGGCTGATATTTATTATTTTTTAGTGTTTCAATTAGAGTATTGGTTTTTTTTATTATCAGAACAGTATCATTATCTTTAAAATTGAAAGCATCACCAATATTACCTTCTGTTTTTATATAATTATCAAGATCATTTTGATGTATTATCTTATAATATTGGTGTGATGATAAATTTAAAAATATAGTTCCAGAGTATTGGTATTGTTCATCAATATTTATCTTTTTTATAGGGGTTGAATACCCGCTAGGGTAGGTTGCAAAACCTCTGGTGGTATATGAAAATTCTATTGAACCATGACTAATATGAAAATCATCGTAAAAACCAAATTTTATATCGGCATCGAATTCTGGATTAGATGCAACAAACTTTGCTTGTGTTATATGGGCAATTTCATTAAGAATATCGGAAATAACTTCTTGTTGATGAGGATATATGGTTGTTTGTGTATTATAAAAATAAGGATGTATACTATTCTTATTTTTATTAATACTATTTTCTATATCCTCTATATCTTTTTCTAATTCAGCTATTCTACTTATTGAATATTTATTTCTATAATATTTTAATGAAGCGATTTCTTTTTCTTTTTTTTCCTTAAGATAGGTCAATTCATATACTTTAGCGGTATGTTTTATTGATTCTATTCTATCTTTTTCTGTTACTGAATATTTTTTATTTGAGTAATTTCTTTTTTTATCATAATCAGGAAATATATAAGTTATTTTGGTGATATTACTATGTGGTTGTTTAGGCCAACCATACATATAATTTATAACAATTTTACCATCAGGTAGATAGAAGTAAGTTGGTTTTTTTATTGAGTTAAAACTATTCATACTAAATCCTTTTACCAAAAGAGAATTTTCTATATTTCTTAATTTTATAATTAATGGATATATATATGGGAATAACTTTTATAAAACAAACTATTTATTAGTATGTTTTTAGTCGATTGCTATTAATTATTTATACGCATATTATGCTAGATTATTATTAATATAATAATTGATGGTTATTTATAGAGTAATAATTTAAATTTTTACAAATCATATGGTGAAATGTATTTATACCGCAAAGAGTTCATCGTGGTTAAATATACCGACAATCTCTATATGTACAATGGACTTATCATCGTTAGAAGATATTGAAACGTCTATGATGGTCTTGTTGGCTGGTTTGTTATAATTTAATGAAAATTCATTTTTATCTCCTGATAATTTATCAACTTTTTTCATTTTTGATATATCTATTTTTCTATAATCCCTAGTGAGCAAAGTTATTTTATCCTTGTTTTTTTCAAAATCCCAAATTGAACTATTGCTTTCAATGCCCTCATAGCAGAAAAAATTAAAGGTATCATTTCCTTGTCCACCGGTTACATTATGAGTTCCTGTGCCTAAATATATTTCATCATCACCTTCTCCCCCTTGAATGATATTTCTGCCTGGAAGCCCTCTATCCATTGATGCTACACAGATCCGATCATTACCCTTACCACCATTCAACATATTAGCACCATAATAATCAATAAGCATATCATCTCCATCATCACCATAGAGCACATCATTTCCCATTTCTCCGTATATAACATCGTTTCCAGAGCCACCATAAAATAAATCATTGCCATCACCGCCATAGAATAAATCATTGCCATCACCACCTATGAGATTATTATCAAAAGGATTTCCTATGAGAGTGTCATCACCTTTACCACCAATCGCATTTTCAATAATAGTGTTATAGGCAATAGAGATATTACTCCGTAATCCTCCAATATCTGAAAAACAGCCTTCATTGAGATTAATGACTTGATTAACGGTATATAGGGAAAAGTCTAATGTATCAATTCC